>NZ_CDWWXB010000001.1:0-6736 GCF_977971855.1 Frankia sp. CoWAU3
CGAACCGGTCGACATCCACCACGTCCACTCCGACGCCCACCACCGCCACCCGGAAAGGTTCCCACAAACGCGGTGTTGCGCCGCCGTCGGCACCGGGGCGGCCGGTGAGGTCCCCGCCAGCCGGTTCACGCCCACCTCGCCGAGGGCGCCCGCGCCCCGCTGATCAACGCTTCGTCGATCAGCGGGGCGCAGCCCGCCCTGGGGCCGATCCGCCGTTGCCGTCGTCCTTGCTGTCGCCATCGGGAGCGGTGCGGCCCTTGTCCGCGCCGGTGCCCGTGGCGGCACCCTCCGGTCTCATCGGGGGCTCGACATCGTCCCCGGCGAGGATCCGGTAGAGACCACGGCGGGTCTCGGCGAGCAGGGACCGCGCCGCGGCGATCTGCGCTTCGTCTCCGGCCTGGGCCACCTGGACGATGGCCGCACCGACGGCGAACGCCAGCGTTCGCAAACTGGTGAGATCGTCATCGACCGCCGCCGCAGCAGTCTCCCACGGCTTGCGCTCCCCTGCGCGTGCCTCGACGTGCGCCCGCCCGGCGTCGGTGAGATGGAAGACCCGCTTGCCCTCCGCCTCCTCCGCGCGCACGAGACCCTCGTCGGCCAGCAGTGACAGGACCGGGTAGACCGACCCCGGGCTCGGCCGCCAGATGCCACCGCTGCGCTCCGCAAGCTCGCGGATCATCTGGTAGCCGTGCATGGGCTCCTCGGCCAGCAGCGCGAGCAGCGCCTCCCGGACGTCGCCCCGCCCCACCTTCGGCCCACGGCCGCCGAAGCTGCCGGGACCGCCGAAGCCGGGGCCACCGAAGCCCGGACCGAACCCCGGGCCGGGAAAGCCGCCGAACGGCCAGCCCGGTCCGCCCCGGCGGCCTCTCGGCCCGCCTCCCGCGTGCCCACCGTGCTCACGATGCCCACCGTGCTCACGATGCCCACCGTGGCCGCCATGGCCGACGCGACCGGCCCGACCGCTCTCGGGGTGGTCCTGCTCGCCGGCCACCGCCTCCGACCGGCCACCACACCGCCCCCAAGCGCTCATCGCCTCGAAGAAGTCCCGCAGCCGGGACGGGCCGAACCCGGCCTCGCATCCCCAGTGGCCCCATGGACCCGGCATCATCTGTGAAACCATGATCATCTCCTTCGGATCGGCGTGACCGAAGCCATCCGCCCACACCCCATCACGTAGGATCACGATATATCGCGATGCAATCGACGACAAGACCTGCTCGCCTGGGCATCCCCGAACCGCGCGAATTCCGTAGGATTGAGCAGTGATCATTTCGGGGTCCGGGGAGAACGGGCACGGCGGAGACGCCGTCACCCCGCTCGAGGCAGCCTTCGAGGAACGCGCCTGCGCACAGCACGCCGGCACCGCCGTCTTCATGGAAGGGGTGAATCTGGCCCTTCTCGGTCGAGTCGAACAACTCCGTATCCGCCCCACCAACGCATCCGGCACGGTGGACGACGACGGTTCGTACGAGGTCCGTCTGGAGGCTGCCGACGACGGGCCGCGGACAGGCTGTACCTGCACCGAGGGATCCACCGGCTCGTTCTGCCGGCACGCGGTCGCGGTCGCCCTCGTGGCCACCGGCTCGGCGGGGCTCGCCGAGGAGGACGATGAGGGGGAGGACGGCACGATCCTCGGCGAGGAGACCCTCTTCACCGACGACCCGGTCCACGCCGCGATGCGCGTCTTCCTCAGCCGCGCCCCTCGCGCCGAACTCGTCGAGACCCTGCTCGACGCCGCCGACGACAACGACGCCGTCGCCGATGCGCTGTGGGAGGCGACGGTCGCCTGGCACGGCCGTCAGCACGGAGCGACGCCGTCCACCTGACCGGCAGGCCCCTGACCCGCAGGCCCGAGCCCCCGCAGCCCGACGCCAGGGGCCCCACACTGCGCCGAAGGCGCCGTGTGGGGAAGGGCTTACTCGACTGTGACCGACTTCGCCAGGTTACGCGGCTGATCGACATCGAGGCCGCGCGCAAGCGCCAGCTCGCACGCGAAGACCTGCAGCGGTAGCGTCGTGACCAGGGGCGCGAACAGCGACGCGGTCGCGGGTACGCGGATGAGATGATCGGCGAACGGTTCGACGGCGGTGTCGCTCTCTTCCGCGATCACGATCGTGCGGGCGCCACGCCCCCGGACCTCCTGGATGTTGGAAACGATCTTTCCGTGCAGGTTGGCACGACCCCGCGGGGACGGCACAACGACGAACACCGGCAGGCCGGGCTCGATGAGCGCGATCGGCCCGTGCTTGAGCTCCCCCGCCGGGAACCCCTCGGCGTGCATGTAGGCGAGTTCCTTGAGCTTGAGGGCCCCTTCCAGGGCCACCGGGTACCCCACATGACGACCGAGGAATAGCACCGCCTTCGCGTCGGCCAGGGCGCGGGCAAGCTCCCGCACCGGCTCGACCGTTCCCAGCGTCCGTTCGATCAGCTCGGGCATGCGCTGGAGCCGCTCGACGTACGCGGCGACCTCGTCGCCGTAGAGCACGCCGCGCACCTGAGCCAAGAACAGGCCGACGAGAAGGCACGCGGCGACCTGCCCGAGGAAGGTCTTGGTGGACGCGACCCCCACCTCCGGGCCGCAGCGGGTGTACAGCACCGCATCGGACTCCCGAGGGATCGTAGAACCGTTGGTGTTGCAGATGGCCAGCACCCGCGCCTTCTGCTCGCGCGCGTGTTTGACCGCCATCAGCGTGTCCAGCGTCTCGCCGCTCTGGCTGATCGCGATGACGAGGGTGGACCGGTCGAGCACCGGGTCGCGGTAGCGAAACTCCGAGGCCATCTCGACCTCGCAGGGCAGCCTGGTCCAGTGCTCGATCGCGTACTTCGCGATGAGGCCGGCGTGGTAGGCGGTGCCGCAGGCGACGATGAAGACCTTGTCCACGTCCCGGAAATCCTGGCCAGACAGCCGCTCCTCGTCGAGCACGATCGCACCGTCGGCGGAAAGCCGACCGCGCAGCGTGTCTGCCAGGGCGGTCGGCTGCTCGCTGATCTCCTTGAGCATGAAGTACGGGTAGCCGCCCTTCTCGGCGGCGCTGGCATCCCAGTCGACGTGGTACCGCCGACCCTCGATGATCTGGCCGCCGAAGTCGGTCACCGTCACGCCGTCCCGGCGGGCCTCGACCACCTGATCCTGCCCGATCTCCAGCGCCTCCCGGGTGTGGGCGATGAAGGCCGAGACGTCGCTGGCGAGGAAGGTCTCCCCCTGACCGAGCCCCACGACCAGCGGGCTGTTGCGCCGGGCCCCGACAACCACCTCCGGGAAGTCGCGATGCAGCACGACCAGGGTGAACGCGCCTTCCAGCCGCCGGCAGACCCGTCGCAGCGCGGCGGTCAGCGGATGCGCGCCCCCGTCGTACCCGCGGTCGGCACCGGCACCAGCACCAGCACCGGTGCCAGCAAGCTCGACTTCGAGGAGATGGGCGACGACCTCCGTGTCGGTCTCACTGGCGAGCTCGTGGCCGACCGTCTCCAGCTCGACCCGCAACGCGGCGAAGTTCTCGATGATCCCGTTGTGGATGACGGCGATGGCGCCGGTGCAGTCGGTGTGCGGATGGGCATTCGCGTCGGTCGGTCCACCATGCGTGGCCCACCGGGTATGCCCCATGCCGGTGGTGCCGGGCATCGGCCTGGAATCCGGATTCTCGGCGAACAGCTTCTCGAGGTTGGACAGCTTGCCGGCACGACGCGCCGTCCGCAGTGCCCCGGCGCCGACCACGGCGACACCCGACGAGTCGTAACCGCGGTACTCCAACCGCCGCAGACCGTTCAACGCGACATCCAGGGCCGCCTGGTCGCCGACGTAACCGATGATCCCGCACATGCGGCTCAGCGTACGCAGGTTCCCGGAGGTGAGAGCGTACCGGGGGACGCTCGGGGCAAGGTGTCCGCTTGTGGCCGCGGCGGGACCGGTCAGCGACGGGACCAGTCAGCGCGCCGGCGGCAACGCGGTGCGCACGACGGCGGCGAGTCGCTGTGCGACCGCCCGTGCGGCGGCGTCGGTGCCCGCCTCGACCATCACCCGCACGAGGGGTTCGGTGCCGGACGGCCGCAGCAGCACCCGACCCTCGTCACCGAGTTCCGCCTTGGCCAGGGCGACGGCCCGCAGCAGTTCCTCATTGGTGTCCACCTGCGTCCGGTCGACGCCACGCACGTTCACCAACACCTGGGGCAGCCGGGTCATCGCCTTGGTGAGCTCGCCGAGCGGTTGTCCGGTCTCGGCGACCCGGCCCAGGATCCGCAACGCCGTCAACAACCCATCGCCGGTCGTCGCGTGGTCCAGGAACACCACGTGCCCGCTCTGCTCACCGCCGAGCACGTAGCCTCCGGCACGCATCGTCTCCAGCACGTACCGATCCCCGACGGGTGTAGTGACGACGGTGATACCGGCCTCCCGCATCGCGTGGTGAAAGCCCAGATTCGACATCACGGTGACCACCACCGTGTCGTCAACCAGCTCACCCCGCTCGGCCAGCGCCAGAGCACACATCGCCAGGATCTGGTCGCCGTCGACGACCTCACCGGTCGCGTCCACGGCGAGGCAACGGTCCGCGTCGCCGTCATGGGCGATGCCGACGTCGGCGCCGTGCGCCACGACCGCGGCACGCAGGCTGTCGAGATGGGTGGCACCGCTGCCGTCGTTGATCGCTGTCCCGTCGCCGTCGGCGTGCAGCGCGACGACGTCGGCTCCGGCCGCCCGCAGCACCCGAGGGGCCAAGGTGGAGGCGGCGCCCTGGGCACAGTCGACGACGACCCGCAGGCCGTCGAGCGGCACCGGCAGCGTGGCCAGCAGATGCGCCGCATACCGGTCGAGGAGAACCGGTTCGTCGCGGACCCGACCGACGTCGGCGCCGACGGGACGGCGGCTGGGAGGTAGGGCCATCCGCCGCTCGATGGCATCCTCGACCTCGTCGGGCAGTTTGAGGCCGCCGGCGGCGAACAGCTTGATGCCGTTGTCCGGCATCGGGTTATGGCTGGCGGAGAGCATGACGCCGAACATCGCGCCGCTGGCCGCAACGGCGTGAGCCACCGCGGGCGTGGGTGCCACCCCGATCCGGGCCACGTCGGCACCGGAGGCCGCGAGCCCGGCGACCACCACAGCCTCCAGGAACTCCCCGGAGGGCCGCGTGTCCCGGCCGACGACCACTACCGGCTTACCGCCGCCGGAGGGCCCGCTGGTCCGGTTCGGCCCAGCGAGGACCTCGACCGCCGCGGAAGCCAGCGACAACGCCTGCTCCGCGGTCAGATCGATGTTGGCGACACCTCGGACGCCGTCGGTGCCAAAGAGCCTCACCATTGAGGTCTCCCTCGTCGAAGATCGTGGCGGAGACCGAGGGGGCACCGGTGGCACCGATCCCCTCCGGGAGCACGCCTCCGGGGGCACGCCCGCGAAGGGGATCCAAGGTCAGCGCTTGCTGTACTGCGGAGCCTTGCGGGCCTTCTTGAGCCCGTACTTCTTACGCTCCTTGACCCGAGCGTCACGGGTCAGGAAGCCGGCCTTCTTCAGGGTAGGCCGGGACTCCTCCTCCGCCAGCGTCAACGCGCGGGCGAGGGCGAGCCGCAGCGCACCGGCCTGCCCGGAGACGCCGCCGCCGTGCAGCCGGGCGACGATGTCGTACGACTCCATCCGATCCAGTGCCTTGAGCGGCTCGTTGACGAGCTGCTGGTGCACCTTGTTCGGGAAATACTGCTCAAGCGTGCGCCCGTTGAGCGTCCACTGCCCGGTCCCCGGGAGCAGACGCACCCGGACGACCGCCTCCTTGCGCCGCCCGGTGGCGCGGGGATTGCCCTGTACGTCGGTCACGACAGCCACGTCGCGTTCCTTCCTCGGTTGATGCGTGGTTCCCGGGGCCGATACCGCCGGGCGGGAAGACTCCGCCCGGCGACCGGCTCAGGAGGTCCGCGGCTACTGCGCGACCTGGATGATCTCGAACGGGGTGGGCTGCTGCGCCTGATGCGGGTGAGTCGGACCCGCATAGACCTTCAGCTTGGTCCCCTGGGCTCGGCCGAGCTTGTTCTTCGGCAGCATGCCCTTGATCGCCTTCTCGACGATGATCTGCGGACGGGTGTCGAGCAGCTCCCCGTAGGAGGTGCTGCGCAAACCGCCCGGGAAGCCGGAGTGCCGGTGGTACTGGGCCTGCTCCCGCTTGTTCCCGCTCAGGGCGACCTTACCGGCGTTGATCACGACAACGAAGTCGCCGGTGTCGATATGCGGAGCGAAGTATGGCTTGTGCTTTCCACGCAGGAGCGTGGCGGCCTGGGTCGCCAGCCGACCGAGCACCACGTCGGTGGCATCGATGACGTGCCACACACGCTGGACATCCGCGGGCTTGGGCTGGTACGTGCGCACAGGTCTGCCTTCTCGTTCGGACGATCCCGCCAGGAGACTCCCAGGGGGCCTCTCGCGGATCTCGTCAAGAATGTGGAGCGCGCAGACGGGACGTGTCACGCGCAGCAGTCTTTGAGGTTACCAGGCGATCGGAGCGGTTCACCGGGGGGGCACGGAAGGCCGGAGTACCGGGAGAGTATCGGGAGTACGGACATGCAGTCGGTCCGGCCACCGACCATGGACACCTGACCGAGCTGAATCCCGCCGACAACCTGGCTATTCTCACCAGGATGACGGAGATGGGCAGCGGGCGATCTGACGGGCGCGAGGGGCCCGGGGCCCCCGGGCACGAGGGGCCGACCCCGCTGTCCGGAGGCGCCGGCCACAATAGGACGTCTCCCGCACCGGCCG
>NZ_CDWWXB010000001.1:7092-17620 GCF_977971855.1 Frankia sp. CoWAU3
AGGCACCACGGGCCCGACAGCGGCGACGATTCCCCGCCCGGGTGGCCCGCACCCCGACCTCGACGGCTGGACTCCCCCGGCCGACGATCCCCTGTTCGGGGGGTCCCGGACGTACTCGTTCTCGCCGAAGCCGACCTCCCTGCGGATCACGCCGCCCGACACCACGCCGCCCGGCATAACACCGTCCCCGACCACCACGAGCTTGAGCACGGGGCCAGCCGGGACCGGCGCCGCATCCGTGCCGCCGTCCGGTCCGACCCGCTATGAGCGCCCGGCATCCCGTCCACGAGACTCGGACACGCCGGCCTATCCGGGTGTCTCCCCGCGCCCAGGTGTCTTCCCTGACACGGATGCCGTTACCGGCGGTCCCACCCGCATCGGTGAAACCGGCGAATCCCACCCACCCCCCGCGGCTGACGGCGGATTCGGCGACGGCGATCCAGTCGGCCTCCATTCGGTCGACGGCGATCCGGTCAACGGGTCGGCACCGTCCGCCACCGCCGCATCGAGCGCCCGTGGCGCGTACCCGCCGAGGTGGGGGCGGAGCACTCAGGACCAGGCCGGGGACCGTGGGGTCCGCGGCGCTCGGCGGCTGCTGGCCGGCGTCGCGGGGGCCGTCCTCGTCCTCATCACGGCGGTCGCGGTCGTGGCGGTGCGCAGCGGGGACAACGGGCGCAGCGGAGACAACGGGAACAAGACGCCCACCACCCGGCAGACGCTCCCACCGATCCCGGCAGGCTTCCTCGACAGCGCGACCCTCGACTCCGATCCGGTGACCGCCAACGAGTTCTTCTCCGACGAGCAGGTCGAGGCCGAAGGACGGAACTACCGACGGCTCGCCCGCAAACTGGACAACAGCTGCCCGGATCTCACTGGTGATCTGGTCACGCAGCTCAAGGACCGGCGCTGCCGGCAGGTGGTGCGGACGCTGTTCCTCAGCACCCCGGGGGACGGCGAAGGCCAGGTGTTGGCCGGCGTCACCGTCTTCGTCCTCGACAAGCTCGCCACCGCCACCGCCACCGCGGACATCCTCAACCAGGGACGCGGTGGCATCGTGCCCCTCCCCGTCCCGGCCAACTCGATTCCGAACGCGCGGATCACCGGCCCGGGTGGGAACAACTCGTGGCGGGGCGCGATCACCCGCGGGCACTACCTCATCTACACGCAGGTCGCCTACACCGACGGCACCCAGGGTGCGGGGATCGATCCCGCGCTGCGGAACGCCCAGACCGATCTGAGCACGCTCGCGACCGAGCCCATCGGAGACCGAGCAGTACTCGGCCACGGTCCGCGCCACTGACTCACCGGCGACCACTGACTCACCGGCGACCGGGGCCCCCTCAACCGGACGGCGTGGGGGGAATCCGGACGGCCCGGGTGACCTCGGCCCGGGCGGCCAGCTCAGGATCGGGCGGGTAACGCACGTCCACCAGCGTCAGGCCGTGCGCCGGCGCCACGGTGACGGCGGGGTCCCGGACACCTCGGTGCAGCACCGCCGCGGGCCACTGGGGCGGCTTGCGGCCCTCCCCGACGGCGAGCAGGGCGCCGACCAGCGCCCGGACCATGGAGTGGCAGAAGGCGTCGGCCTCGACGTCGGCCACGACGACCCCCTCAGGCCGGCGGAGCACATCGAGGCGCAGCAGCGTACGGACGGTCGTCGCGCCTTCCCGGCGCCGGCAGAACGCGGCGAAGTCATGCTCGCCGACCAGGAACAGCGCCGCCGCCGCCATCGCGGGCACGTCGAGCGGACGAGGCCAGGCCAGGGTGTCGAAGCGCCGCAGGGGTTCGGCTCCATACGGAGCGTCGGTGATCCGATAGACGTAGCGGCGGGAGAGCGCGGAGAATCTGGCGTCGAAGCCGGGCGGTGCCGGGGCGAGCCCGATGATCCGCACGGCCCGGTCCAGGACACCGTTCAGCCGCCGCGCGAGGCCGCCGAGCGGCACGTCGTCCGGGAGATCAACGTGCGCTACCTGACCGACGGCATGGACACCCGAATCGGTCCGTCCGGCGACGGTGAGCCGTACCGCCGGCAACCGCGCCACCCGCATGAGGGCGTCCTCCACATCGCCCTGCACGGTGCGTTGGCCGGGCTGGCGGGCCCATCCCGCGAACGGTGTCCCGTCATAAGAGAGGTTCAGCCGCAGCCGAACCAGCCCGTCGGTCATCGTCATCACCGGCGGGCAGCCGCCTCGCGACCCGCGGGACGACGTCCCGCGGAAACTCCCGGATCGGACATCTGCCTCTCCCCCGTGCAAGCGACGACGCGGCGGTGCGGCGGCACTAAAACGAAAGCCCGCCGCCCATGATGGGCGGCGGGCCTGCGCGGATCTACTCCAGGACGCGAGATTCGGCCGAAGATTTCGGCCTTCGGCCCGGATCTCAGTTTGCGGAGTTCTGCTCCCCGGCGCCGGAGTCGTCCCCGGCGCCGGAGTCGTCCGTCTGCGCGGTCGTCGGCTTGCCAGCGGCCCCTTCGGCGGGGGTCTCCGCTGGCTCCGCGGCCTCGGCTGCCACAGCAGCCGCGGTTGGCGACTCCTGGGCCAGCTCCTCCGCAGCCTCCGCGGTGGCGCCGGTGGGCTTGCGACGAGCCTCGAAACGGGTGCTCCGCGCCCGCTCGGCCTCACTGACGGCCTGCTGGCCGACGGTCAGCGCCTCGACCAGCTCGATCCGGGCCAGCGGGGCGTTGTCACCCTTCCGGTTGCCGATCTTGACGATCCGGGTGTAGCCACCGTTCCGGTTCGCGTAGCGCGGACCGATCTCGGTGAACAGGGTGTGCACGACCGAGTTGTCGCGTACCTGGCGCATGACACGCCGGCGGGCGTGCAGGTCCCCCCGCCTGGCGAAGGTCACCAAACGCTCGGCGTACGGACGCAGCCGCTTGGCCTTCGCCTCGGTGGTGGTGATGCCGCCGTGCTCGAACAGCGCGGTGGCGAGGTTGGCCAGCAGCAGCCGCTCATGTGCGGGGCTGCCGCCGAGCCGGGCGCCCTTGGTTGGCGTGGGCATGATGAGTGCTCCTCGTTCCTTTCACTGTCCTGCTGGTCACCGGCCTAGCCAGGCTGCCCGCCCGAAGGACGCGGCTCTCGCCACCGGAGGGTCGCCGAGGGCCCCCGCCGGAAGCGGAGGCCCTCGTGGAGATCAGTACTGCTCGGTCTCGATGAACTCCGCGCCGTCGTCGGACGGGTCGGAGAACGACGGGCTGTACGCGTCGGTGCCGTAGGTGTCCACGGCCTGGCGCGGGTCGAACCCAGGCGGGGAGTCCTTGAGCTGCAGGCCCATCGCGCCCAGCTTCGTCTTGACCTCATCGATCGACTTCTGCCCGAAGTTACGGATGTCGAGCAGGTCGGCCTCGCTACGGGAGACCAGCTCGCCGATCGTGTGGATGCCCTCGCGCTTGAGGCAGTTGTAGGAGCGGACGGTCAGGTCCATCTCCTCGATGGGCAGCGCGAGGTCGGCCGCCAGCGCCGCGTCCGCGGCGGACGGGCCGATGTCGACGCCCTCCGCCTCGGCGTTGAGCTCCTGAGCCAGCCCGAACAGGCCGACCAGGGTCTTGCCGGCGCTGGCCATCGCGTCTCGCGGGGAGATCGACGGCTTGGTCTCGACGTCAACGATGAGCCGGTCGAAGTCGGTCCGCTGCTCGACGCGGGTCGCCTCGACCTTGTAGGTCACCTTCAGCACCGGCGAGTAGATCGAGTCGATCGGGATCCGCCCGATCTCCTGGCCGGCCTGCTTGTTCTGGGCCGCGCTGACATACCCGCGCCCCCGCTCGACGGTCAGCTCGATCTCGAGCTTGCCCTTGTCGTTCAGAGTGGCGAGCCGCAACTCGGGGTTGTGCACCTCGACGCCCGCCGGCGGGGCGATGTCCGCCGCCGTGACCTCGCCGGGGCCCTGCTTGCGCAGGTACATCACGGTCGGCTCGTCGTTGTCGGAGCTGACGACCAGTTCCTTGAGGTTCAGGATCAGGTCGGTCACGTCCTCCTTGACGCCGGGCACGGTGGAGAACTCGTGCAGCACACCGTCGATGCGGATGCTGGTGACCGAGGCACCGGGGATGGAGGACAGCAGGGTCCGGCGCAACGAGTTACCGAGGGTGTAGCCGAAGCCCGGCTCCAGCGGCTCGATCACGAAGCGTGAACGGAACTCGGAGATCGGGTCTTCGATGAGGGTGGGACGCTGAGCGATCAGCATGAGAACGTCCTTCCGACCACGGCGACCGCCATATGACGCCGTGTGGTGCGGGCCCCCTGACGGGAGCCGGTGGGCGGAACATCGGTCCGTTCCACCCACGGGTGGTGTCCGGGCGGAGGCCCGCCCGGACACCAGTGTGCTCCGCCCCCTGGCTGCGGGGACGACGCCGGTAGATCTTACTTGGAGTAGAGCTCGACGATCAGCTGTTCCTGCACCTGGGTATCGATCACCTGCCGCGTCGGCAGCGAGTGCACCAGGATCCGCAGCTGGCTCGGGATCACCTCCAGCCAGGCTGGAACGGCCCGACCCTGACCCGCGGTCTCCCGGGCCACGATGAACGGGGTGAGCTCCCGGGCCTTCGGCGCGATCTCGACGATGTCGTTCTCGCTGATCCGATAGCTGGGGATGTCGACCTTGCGGCCGTTCACCTGGACGTGGCCGTGCCGGACAGCCTGACGGGCGGCGTCCCGCGAGGGTGCGAAGCCAGCCCGGTACACGACGTTGTCGAGCCGCGACTCAAGGATCTTCAGCAGCTCGTCACCGGTCTTGCCCGCCCGGCGATTCGCCTCGTCGTAGTAGCCCCGGAACTGCTTCTCCAGCACGCCGTAGATCCGGGCACACTTCTGCTTTTCGCGCTTCTGCAGCAGGTACTCGGAGTCCTTGGTGCGGCCACGGCCGTGCTCGCCCGGCGGGTAGGGTCGGATCTCGATCGGGCACTTCGGGGTGTCGCACTTGCTGCCCTTGAGGAACAGCTTGGTCTTCTCGCGGCGGCAACGCTTGCAGTCCGCGCCGGTGTAACGGGCCATCTAATCCTTCTCTCTCGTTTCCTGGCGCGAACTCGAACACGACGCCACGACACCGGCCGGCGTGGAGCCCCGGCCACGGCCGCCTCGCCGCATGGTCACACCCTGCGCCGCTTGGGCGGGCGGCAACCGTTGTGCGGGGTCGGGGTGACGTCCTGGATCGCACCGACCTCGAGCCCCGCGGCCTGCAGGGAACGGATCGCGGTCTCCCGGCCGGAACCCGGGCCCTTCACGAAGACGTCGACCTTGCGCATCCCGTGCTCCTGCGCCTTGCGGGCCGCGTTCTCGGCCGCCATCTGAGCGGCGAAGGGCGTGGACTTGCGGGAGCCCTTGAAGCCGACATGGCCCGCCGAAGCCCAGGAGATCACGTTCCCGGACGGGTCGGTGATGGAGACGATCGTGTTGTTGAACGTGCTCTTGATGTGAGCGTGTCCGTGGGCGACGTTCTTCTTTTCCTTGCGCCGGACCTTCTTGGCGCCGGCTGCGCGCGTCTTGGGAGGCATATTCGCGTGTGGTCTCCGTGTACGAGGTCGTCGATCAGTGGTCGGCGGCGGACCCGAACGGTCCACCGGGGACCCTGACTACTTCTTGCCAGCCTTCTTCTTGCCGGCGATGGCGCGGCGCGGGCCCTTACGGGTGCGCGCGTTGGTGTGCGTGCGCTGGCCGTGGACGGGCAGGTTACGCCGGTGACGGAGCCCCTGGTAGCACCCGATCTCCATCTTGCGGCGGATGTCCTGCTTGATCTCCCGGTTGAGGTCACCCTCGACCCGGTAGTTCGCGTCGATCCAGTCGCGCAGCCTGACGATCTCTTCCTCGCTCAGATCACGAACACGCGTGTCCGGGTTGACCCCGGTGGCGGCGAGGGTGTCTCGGGAGCGGCTGCGGCCGATCCCGAAGATGTAGGTCAGAGCGATCTCAACCCGCTTCTCGCGGGGAAGGTCGACGCCGGAGAGGCGTGCCATGAACGGATGTTTCCTTCCTGCGGCCGGAGGTCTCGGGCGATGCCGTCCCGGCCGGCGCCGGGCCAGGCGGGCCCCGGCCTCCGACCGGGGGTGGGTCGTCCCGAAGAGGACGCCTGGCATCGCTTGGATGCGGTGGGCCACATCTCGGCGGGCGGCACGTGCTGTGCCACCCGCCGGGACGAGGCGCACCCGTCAGGACATCAGCCCTGACGCTGCTTGTGACGAAGGTTGTCGCAGATGACCATGACTCGCCCGTGGCGACGGATCACCTTGCACTTGTCGCAGATCTTCTTGACGCTGGGCTTGACCTTCACGGCTGTTGCGGACCTCCTGCGCAGCCGCGGGCCGCGCGTGGCGATTGAGTGGAGCTACGGGCGAGTGAGAAGAGATCGACTACTTGTAGCGGTAGACGATGCGGCCGCGGGACAGGTCGTAGGGCGAGAGCTCGACCACGACGCGGTCCTCCGGCAGGATCCGGATGTAGTGCTGGCGCATCTTCCCGCTGATGTGGGCGAGAACACGATGACCGTTCTGGAGCTCCACCCGGAACATCGCGTTCGGGAGCGGCTCCACCACACGGCCTTCGATCTCGATGGCCCCGTCCTTCTTCGGCATGTCCTCCGCTGTCCTGACGTCGACTATGGGACGGCGGCTCGGCCGCGACCGGTCGGCCCCCCGAAATGTCCGGAAAAGCCCAGATCAGAGGCTTGAACTACCCCGAGAGGAGCCCGAACCCACCAACCACACTGCCACCGACCGCAACTGCCATGGACAGGACTGCTATCGACACGGTGGAGCACACCGGCGTGAGAAGACCGCCAGCTAAGGAGTGTACGCTGCGACCCCCGTCAAGGGTCAACACGATCCCCGTCAAGGGCCGACGCGACCTCAGCCGGTTCAGCCGGTTCCGGACGGGGCGTCAGCCGGCTGCCCGCAGACGACCCCGAGCTCGGCGAGTTTCGCCGCTCCGCCGTCCGGCGCCGTTAGCACCCACGGCCCACGGGGAGTGATTGCCACCGAGTGCTCGGTGTGGGCGGCGAGGCTGCCGTCGCGGGTCACGACGGTCCAGTCGTCGGGGAGCACGGCCGTGTCCGGCGACCCCATAGTGATCATAGGCTCGATGGCCAGCGCAAGGCCCTCGATCAGCCGGATGCCACGGCCAGGCCGGCCGTGGTTGAGCACGTGGGGGGGCTGGTGCATCTCGCTGCCGATGCCGTGGCCGCCGTAGTGGTCGACGATGCCGTAGCCATGTGGACGGACGTGCCGCTCGACGGCGGCGCTGATGTCGGTGAGCTTTCCGCCGAGCTGGGCTGCGGCGAGGCCCGCCCACAGCGCGCCCTCGCACGTGTCGATCATCGCGAGAACCTCCGGGGCGACCTCACCGACCGGCACGGTGATCGCGGCGTCCCCGTGCCAGCCGTCCACGATGGCCCCGCAGTCGATCGAGATGATATCGCCCTCGCGCAGCACCCGCTTGCGGGTGGGGATGGCGTGCACTACCTCGTTGTTGACCGAGCTGCAGATCGAGGCCGGATACGGCGGCTGGGCATAGCCCTTGAAGGACGGGATACCGCCGTCGTCCCGGATCGTCTTCTCGGCAAGGGCGTCCAGCTCGGCCGTGGTGACCCCGGGGACAACCGCGTCACACAGCCGCGCCAGCGTCTTCGCGACGAGCAGGCCAGCAACCCGCATCTTGGCGATCTCTGCCGCCGTCTTGATTTGGACGTGCTCTCGTCGCGCCACGCTCGTCGCCCCGGTCCGTGTTCGTGTTGTGTCCGTTTCCGATGCTAGCCGCCGACCCCGCAGGACGTGCTCCAACGATCTTCCGCGAAAAACGCGGGAGCCACGTTCGGCCTGGTCCGCGCCCGGACCAGGCCGACGGGTTCAGTCGCCGTAGTGCCGCAGGGCGTCGAGCGCGCGGTCGGTGACGTTATCCACCGGTCCGGTGGCGTCGATACCGATCAGGATGCCCTTTTCGGCGTAGTACGCCACCAGCGGCGCCGTCTGGTCCGCGTAGACCTCAAGCCGATGGCGGACCGTCTCCGACCGATCGTCGTCGCGCTGGAACAGCTCGCCACCACACCGGTCACAGACGCCTTCGACCGACGGCGGGTCGAAGTCGATGTGCCAGATGTGACCGCAGTTCCGACAGGTACGCCGACCGGACAGCCGGCGCACCACCTCGTCGTCGTCGACGACGAGCTCAAGCACCACGTCCAGACGGGTCCCCATGCCATCGAGCATCTGCCCGAGCACCTCGGCCTGCGGGACGTTGCGAGGAAAACCATCGAGCAGGAATCCCTTGACCGCGTCGTCCTCGGCCAAGCGGTTGCGGACCATACCGATGGTGATCTCGTCCGGTACGAGATCACCGACATCCATGAAGGTCTTGGCCTTGACGCCCAGTTCGGTTCCCTGTCGCACGTTCGCCCGGAAGATGTCCCCGGTGGAGATCTTAGGGATCGACCGCGCCTGGGCAATGAACGCGGCCTGGGTGCCCTTTCCGGCACCGGGCGGCCCGGCCAGTACGAGGCGCACTACCGGAGGAAACCTTCGTAATTGCGGAGCATGAGCTGGCTTTCGATCTGCTTCACGGTTTCCAGCCCAACCCCCACCATGATCAGGACCGACGTGCCCGCGAAGGGGAACGGCTGGTCCTTGGTCAGGTTCAATAGTGCCAACGGAAGGACCGTGATCACGCCAAGGAACAGCGATCCCGGGAGCGTGATCCGGTCGAGTACGTGTTTGAGGTACTCCGCCGTCGGGTTCCCCGGCCTGATCCCGGGGATGAACCCACCATACTTCTTCATGTTGTCCGCGACCTCCGTTGGGTTGAAGGTGATCGCAACATAAAAATAGGTGAAGAAGATGATGAGTGCGAAGTATGTCACCAGATAGAGTGGATGGTCTCCCCTGGAGAGATATCTTTGCTCGAAGTCCTGGAAGCTCCGGTTGCTCCACACCTGCCCGGCGAGTTGAGGGAGCTGCAGCAGCGAGGACGCGAAGATGACGGGGATGATCCCGGCCTGGTTGACCTTGATCGGCAGGTAGGTCGACGTCCCGCCGTACATCCGCCGCCCGATCAGGCGCTTGGCGTACTGGACCGGGATGCGACGCTGAGACTGCTCGACAAACACGACGAACACGACGATCGCGAGACCGAGCAGGAGCACCAGGCTAAACACCACACCGCCGGCGACCTGGAGGATGCGTCCGCCCTCGGAGGGAAGCCTTGCCGCGATCGAGGTGAAGATCAGCAGCGACATGCCGTTACCGACCCCCCGGGCGGTGATCAACTCACCCATCCACATGATGACCGAGGTACCCGCCGTCATCGTGATGACAATTGTCGCGATCCGGAACAGGCTCGTGTCCGGGATGATGGCTGCCGAACAGCTGGGGAACAGCCGGCCGCTGCGGGCCAGCGCCACGATGCCGGTGGCCTGCAGAAGACCGAGGGCGATCGTCAGGTACCGGGTGTACTGCGTAAGCTTCTGCTCGCCCGAGCTGCCCTCCTTCTTCAGCTGCTCCAGCCGAGGGATCACCACAACGAGCAACTGAATGATGATACTCGATGTGATGTACGGCATGATGCCAAGCGCGAAGATGGACAGCTGCAGCAGAGCCCCACCACTGAACAGGTTGATCAGCGAGTAGACGTTGCTGCTGTCGGCACTCGCCGAGTCCAGACAGGTGTTCACTGCGGACGTCGAGACACCCGGCGACGGCATGACGCTGCCGAACCGGAACAGCATCACGATACCGACGGTGAACAGCAGCTTCTTGCGCAGGTCAGGCGTGCGGAATGCCCGCGTGAAGGCGGTGAGCACGGCTCCTCCTGCTGGGATTGCGGACCGACGGGAAGTGGACATCCTGCCCGGTGCGGATCGCCTCCCCCGGCCGGTCGCCGAGGTCGGTTAGGCGACTGTAACAGGACACCCGGCCCACTCGTCCCGACATCACCATGGGTAAGCGATGGTGGACGGCAAGAGACGGCTGGCGCCGAGGCGCACGGCCGTCTGGCGAGGGGTCCGGACGGGCGGGGCCGGGGTGGGAGCTGGGTGACATGGCCCACACCCCCACCCATGCTCTCAGCTCTGTGTGACGCTCCCGCCGGCAGCTGCGATCTTCTCCTTCGCGGAGGCCGAAAACGCGTCCGCGCTCACATGCAGCGCGACGTTGATGTCACCGTTGCCCAGCACCTTCACCGGCGACTTGCCCCGCACCGCACCCCTGGCCACGAGGTCGGCCTTGGTGACCTCACCACTCTGCGGGAACAGTTCCGCGAGGGTGGCGACGTTCACGACCTGGTACTCGACGCGGAACCGGTTGCGGAAGCCCTTCAGCTTGGGCAGGCGCATGTGCAGGGGCATCTGGCCACCCTCGAACCGGGCGGGCACCTGCTTGCGGGCCTTCGAGCCCTTGGTGCCCCGTCCGGCGGTCTTGCCCTTGGAACCCTCACCGCGACCGACGCGGATCTTGGACTTATGGGCGCCGGGGGCCGGCCGGAGGTGGTGCACCTTCAGACCGCGGCCACGGACGGCCGGCGCCGAGCCGGCCTCGGTGCCCACGCCGGTGGCG
>NZ_CDWWXB010000001.1:17995-42355 GCF_977971855.1 Frankia sp. CoWAU3
TCGCGTGCACGATGTTGATCGGATTCGATGAGCCGAGCGACTTCGAGAGCACGTCGTGCACACCGGCGCACTCCAGCACGGCACGGACCGGACCACCGGCGATGACCCCGGTACCGGGCGAGGCGGGCTTGAGCAGCACGACGCCTGCCGCCTCCTCGCCCTGCACCGGGTGCGGAATCGTCGAACCGATCCGGGGCACCTTGAAGAAGTGCTTCTTGGCTTCTTCGACGCCCTTGGCGATGGCGGCCGGAACCTCCTTGGCCTTGCCATAGCCGACGCCCACGGTCCCGTCCGCGTCACCGACCACAACGAGCGCCGTGAAGCTGAACCGGCGTCCGCCCTTGACAACCTTCGCCACGCGGTTGATCGCGACAACCCGCTCGACGTAGGCGTTCTTCTCCTGCGCCGGGCCGCTGCCCGACCGGTCCCGGCGTTCCCGACGGTCCGAGCCGCCGCCGCGGCGCTGCTGGCCTGGCATCTACAACATCTCCCTGTTCTGGCTGTACTGGCGGTAAAGGCTGGACTGACTGTAAAGGCTGGGGGCAGTCATCAGAAGTCCAGCCCGCTCCCCCGCGCCGCGTCCGCGAGCGCGGCGATGCGGCCGGAGTAGGTCCGCCCGCCGCGGTCAAACACGACCGCGACGATCCCGGCCGCCTTCGCGCGCTCGGCGACCAGGGCGCCGACCTTGCGGGCCTGCTCGGTCTTGTCCCCCTCGCCGCCGCGCAGCGACACGTCCAGGGTGGACGCCGACGCCAGCGTGTGGCCGGCGACGTCGTCGATGACCTGGGCGTAGATGTGCCGCGAGGACCGGGTGACGACGAGCCGTGGGCGAGACGGGGTGCCCGCCACCTTCTTGCGCACCCGGACGTGCCGACGGAGCTTCGCGGTCCGTCGACGCGAGCTGGCGCCGAGGCTCACTGCCATGATCTATCTCCTACTTCCCGGTCTTCCCGACCTTGCGGCGGACGACCTCGCCCTGGTAGCGCACGCCCTTGCCCTTGTACGGGTCAGGCTTGCGCAGCCCGCGGATCTTCGCGGAGACCTCACCGACCAGCTGCTTGTCGATCCCGTGGACCACGAAGCGGGTCGGGGTCTGCACCTCGAAGCGGATGCCCTCCGGGGCCTTGACCGGCACCGGGTGGCTGTACCCGAGGGCGAACTCCAGGTCGGAGCCCTTGGCCTGGACACGGTAACCGACGCCGACGATCTCCAGGGTCTTCGAGTATCCGGCGGTGACGCCGGTGACCATGTTGGAGACCAGGGTGCGAGTCAGGCCGTGCAGCGACCGGGAGCGACGCTCATCGTCGGGCCGGGTCACGAGGAGCCGACCGTCCTCGGTGTTCACCACGATCGGCTCGGCCACGACGTGGCTCAGGGTCCCTTTGGGCCCCTTGACGGTGATGGTGGCTCCCTCGACGGTGATATCGACACCGCTGGGGACGGGAATGGGCAGGCGCCCGATCCGTGACATCGCTCGCCCTCCTTACCAGATGTAGGCGAGGACTTCCCCGCCCACGCCCCGCTTGCCCGCCTGCTTGTCGGTCAGCAAACCCGACGAGGTGGAGATGATGGCGACGCCCAGGCCCCCGAGGACCTTCGGGAGGTTCGTCGCCTTGGCATAGACCCGCAGACCCGGCTTGCTGATGCGCTTGATCCCGGCGATCGAGCGTTCCCGGTTGGGGCCGTACTTCAGATCGATGACCAGGGTGTGGCCGACGCCGCCAGCCGAGGTCGCGTCCTCGACGTGCCAGCCGGAGATGTATCCCTCCTGCTGGAGGATCTCGGCGATGTGCGTCTTGATCTTGTTGTGGGGCATCACCACGCGGTCGTGGTACGCCCGGCTGGCGTTACGGACACGCGTGAGCATGTCCGCAATCGGATCGGTCATCGTCATGGCTTGACGCCTTTCTCACGGCGGTTCCCGCCAGTGCCGAGGTCGTCCTCGGCCGCCGGGCCTGCCGCGATCGGGTGGAGGTGCGGTGGTGGTGCGGTGGAACCGTGCTGCCGGTGCCGCCGTTCCGGCCCCGGTCCGGGGCGCGGTACCGGCCTACCAGGAGCTCTTGGTGACGCCGGGCAGCTCGCCGCGGTGCGCCATCTGCCGCAGGCACACCCGGCAGAGCCCGAAGCCCCGGTACACCGAGCGGGACCGGCCGCAGCGCTGGCATCGGGTGTAACCCCGGACCGCGTACTTCGGCTTACGGTTCGACTTCTCGATCAGTGCTTTCTTGGCCATCTCTCTAGTTCTCCCGGAAGGGGAAGCCCAGCGCCCGCAGGAGCGCCCGGCCCTCGTCGTCGGTGGTCGCGGTGGTGACGACCGTGATGTCCATGCCCCGAACCCGATCGATCCGGTCGATGTCGATCTCATGGAAGATCGACTGTTCGGTCACCCCGAAGGTGTAGTTGCCGGCACCGTCGAACTGCTTCGGCGACAGCCCGCGGAAGTCACGGATACGCGGCAGCGCGATGGTGACGAGGCGGTCGAGGAACTCCCACATCCGGTCACCACGCAACGTCACCTTGGCGCCGATCGGCATCCCTTCGCGCAGCTTGAACTGGGCGATGGACTTCTTCGCGCGCCGGACCGCGGGCTTCTGGCCGGTGATGGCCGCAAGATCCCGCACAGCGCCATCGATCAGCTTCGCGTCCCGGGCGGCGTCTCCGACCCCCATGTTGACGACGACCTTGACGACGCCGGGGATCTGCATGACGTTGCGGTAGGAGAACTGCTCCCGCAGCGCCGGGGCGATCTCGTCGCGGTACCGCTGCTTGAGCCGTGGGACCGGGCGAGCGCCAATAGGCCGGCCTTCGATGGTCCGGCCCTCGGTGGTCACAGTCATGGTCTAATCTCGTTTCCCAACTGCTCGACTGCTCGCTCGGCCTACAGCTCGGTACCGGTGCGCCGCGAGACACGCACCTTGGTGCCGTCGTCGTTGATGCGGTAACCGATCCGGGTCGGCTTCCCGTCAGACGGGTCGACGATCATCACGTTGCTCACGTGGATCGGCGCCTCCTGGGTGATGATGCCCCCGGACTGCGAGCCGCGTGTGCTCTGCTGGACGCGGGTGTGCCGGGTGATCCGGTTCGCGCCCTCGACGAGGACCTTGTTCTGCTCCGGATAGGCGCGGATGACCTTACCCTTGAGCCCACGGTCCTTGCCGGTGATGATCTGGACCGTGTCGCCTTTCTTGATCTTCAAAGTGGCCACGGTCACAGCACCTCCGGCGCCAGCGAGATGATCTTCATGAACTTCTTGTCACGCAGCTCCCGGCCGACCGGCCCGAAGATGCGGGTGCCCCGAGGGTCACCACCGTCCCGGATGAGCACCGCCGCGTTCTCGTCGAAGCGGATGTAGGAGCCGTCCGGCCGCCGGCGCTCCTTGGTGGTACGCACCACGACCGCCTTGACCACGTCGCCGCGCTTCACGCCGGCGCCGGGCAGGGCGTCCTTCACCGTGCCGACGATGATGTCGCCGATCCCCGCGTAACGACGCCCAGAGCCGCCGAGCACCCGGATGCAGAGAATCTCCCGCGCTCCGGTGTTGTCGGCGACCCGAAGTCGCGACTCCTGCTGAATCACTTTCCGCTCCTGATCACCCGGTACTACTGATCACCCGGTCCTGCCCGGCCCCGGCGTCCGGGCCAGGACTACTTCACTACTTCGCCTTCTCCAAGACCTGAACGATCCGCCACCGCTTGGTCGCCGACAACGGCCGCGTTTCCATCAGCAGGACGCGGTCGCCGACACCGGTGGTGCCGCTCTCGTCGTGCGCCTTGACCTTCTTGGTACGACGGATCGTCTTGCCGTACAGCGGGTGCTGCACCCGGTCCTCGACCGCGACCACGACAGTCTTGGTCATCTTGTCGCTGACCACGAGGCCCTCGCGGACCTTGCGGAATCCGCGGGCGGGAGCCGCCGCGTCCGTGCTCTGCGAAGCCTCCTGGGAGGCCGTCTCGTCTGTCACTGTCCTCACGTCCGTTCCGACTGCGTCGCGTCATCGTCCGCCGCGCCGGCAGCCACCGCCGGATCGTCGGTGATACCCAGCTCCCGTTCGCGCATGACGGTGTAGATCCGGGCGATGTCGCGCCGCACGGCCTGCAGCCGGCGGTTGTTCGACAGCTGCCCGGTCGCCGCCTGGAACCGGAAGTTGAACAGCTCCTCCTTGGCCTCCCGAAGCTTGTCGACGAGCTCCTCGCCCGACAGGCTCCGCAGCTCGTCCGCGGTAGCGATAGCCATTACGCACCACCTTCACGGACCACGAAACGGCACTTCATCGGCAGCTTGTGGATGGCCCGCCGCATCGCCTCGCGGGCCACCGGCTCCGCGACCCCGGACAGCTCGAACAGGACCCGGCCCGGCTTGACGTTCGCGACCCACCACTCGGGCGAGCCCTTACCAGAACCCATCCGGGTCTCGGCCGGCTTCTTGGTCAGCGGACGGTCCGGGTAGATGTTGATCCAGACCTTTCCACCACGACGGATGTGCCGGGTCATCGCGATACGGGCCGACTCGATCTGCCGGTTCGTCACGTAGGCCGACTCCAAGGCCTGGATCCCGTACTCACCGAACGTGACCCGGGTTCCGCCCTTGGCGGCACCGGTCCGCCCGGGGTGGTGCTGCTTGCGGTGCGCGACCTTCCGGGGAATCAGCATGTCTATTCCTCCGCCTTCTCCGGAGTGTTCGCCACGGCCGCCTCGGCCGGCGCACTCGCCGCCTCGGTGGCGGGCTCCGCGACGGGTGCCGTCGACTCGATCGCCGCGGCCTCGCCCGCCGGAGTCTCAGCCGGGGCGTTCCCGCCGCCACCACCACGGCCGCGGCGCTCGCCGCGGGCCGCCGCCCGGCCCGCTTCGGTCCCGCCCTGGGTCGTGCCGGACGAGCCGGAACGCGGCCCGCGGCGCGGGCGCTCCCGGCGGGTCTGGCGCTGCAGCGCCTCCTGCGCCTCACGCTCGGCCCGGCTCTGGACGATGTCGCCCTTGTAGATCCAGACCTTCACGCCGATGCGGCCGAAGTTCGTCCGAGCCTCATAGAAGCCGTAGTCGATGTCCGCGCGGAGGGTGTGCAACGGCACCCGACCCTCGCGGTAGAACTCCGACCGGCTCATCTCGGCGCCGCCGAGACGACCCGAGCACTGCACCCGGATCCCCTTCGCGCCGCCCTTCATCGCGGTCTGCATGGCCTTGCGCATCGCCCGGCGGAAGCTGACCCGGCTGGAGAGCTGCTCGGCCACCCCTTGGGCGACGAGCTGGGCGTCGACCTCGGGGTTCTTCACCTCGAGGATGTTGAGCTGCACCTGCTTCCCGGTGAGCTTTTCCAGGTCGCCACGGATGCGGTCGGCCTCGGCGCCACGGCGACCGATGACGATGCCCGGGCGCGCGGTGTGGATGTCCACCCGCAGCCGCCCCTGGGTCCGCTCGATGTCGACCCGGCTGATGCCGGCCCGCTCCATGCCCCGCGACATCATCTTACGGATCTTCACGTCCTCGCCGACGTACGCCTTGTACTGCTTGTCGGCGTACCAACGGGAGGTGAACTCCGAGGTGATGCCAAGCCGGAACCCGTGCGGGTTGACCTTCTGCCCCACTACCGGGCCCTCCTTGTCGTCTTCGCGCCCCGGCCGGCCGCGGAGACCGGCTCCCGGCTCTCCACCACGACGGTGATGTGGCTGGTGCGCTTGCGGATCCGGTAGGCCCGGCCCTGAGCTCGGGGCCGGATGCGCTTGAGCGTCGGCCCCTCGTCCACGTAGACCTCGCCGACCCACAGGGTGGCCGGATCGAGGCTGTGGTTGTTCTCGGCGTTCGCCGCGGCGCTGGCGACAACCTTGTACACGTCCTCGCTGGCCGCCTGCGGAGCGAACCGGAGGATGTCCAGCGCCTCGCCGACCGAGCGCCCGCGCACCAGGTCGACGACCCGGCGGGCCTTCGTCGGCGAGACCCGGACATAGCGGGCCGAGGCCTTCGCCCCGGGAAGACCGGCCCGGGTCAGGCCGTCAACGAGATCGTCAGCCACGGCGTGACCTCCGGTCCTCCTTGACGTGGCCACGGAAGGTCCGGGTCGGGGCGAACTCGCCGAGCTTGTGCCCGACCATGCCCTCGGTGATGAAGACCGGGACGTGCTTGCGGCCGTCGTGCACGGCGATCGTGTGCCCCAGCATGTCGGGGATCACGGTCGACCGGCGCGACCAGGTCTTGATGACGTGCTTGGTGCCCTTGGAGTTCTGCAGATCCACCTTCTTGAGCAGGTGGTCGTCGACGAACGGGCCCTTTTTCAGACTGCGTGGCATGGCTGTGTCTCCTCCTTCCTGCTCAGATCCGATGGGTACGGCTGGTCGGCGGCGCGCTGGTGGCCGACGCGGCCCGGGGCCTGGAGATCACCATTACCGCCGCCTGTTCTGCTTGCGACGACGCACAATGAGCGCGTCGGACGACTTGCGGGTCGCCCGGGTCCGCCCCTCCGGACGGCCCTTGGGGTTGACGGGGTGACGACCGCCGGAGGTCTTACCCTCACCACCACCGTGCGGGTGGTCGACCGGGTTCATCGCGACACCGCGCACGGTGGGTCTGCGACCCTTCCAGCGCATCCGGCCGGCCTTACCCCAGTTGATGTTGCTCTGCTCCGCGTTGCCGACCTCGCCGACCGTCGCGCGGCAGCGCACATCCACGTTGCGGATCTCACCGGAGGGCATCCGCAGCTGGGCGTAGGGGCCGTCCTTCGCGACGAGCTGCACACTCGTGCCGGCGCTACGGGCGATCTTCGCACCACCGCCGGGACGCAGCTCGATGGCGTGCACCACCGTGCCGGTCGGGATGTTGCGCAGCGGCAGCGCGTTGCCGGGCTTGATGTCGGCGCCCACGCCGGAACTGACCGTGTCGCCCTGCCTGAGCTTGACCGGCGCGAGGATGTAGCGCTTCTCGCCGTCGAGGTAGTGCAGCAGCGCGATCCGGGCGGTGCGGTTGGGGTCGTACTCGATGTGCGCGACCTTGGCCGGCACCTCGTCCTTGTCCCGCCGGAAGTCGATGACCCGGTACGCCCGCTTGTGCCCGCCGCCCTGGTGCCGGGTGGTGATCCGGCCGTGGACGTTGCGCCCGCCCTTGGAGTGCAGCGGGCGGACCAGCGACTTCTCCGGGTGGTCACGAGTGATCTCGACGAAGTCGGCCACGCTCGCACCACGACGCCCCGGCGTCGTCGGCTTGTACCTACGAATACCCATGGCTTCCTACCGTCCTGGACCCACCGCCGCCGCGGAGCGCACGCGCTCAGGCACCGGGGCCTCCGAAGATCTCGATCGTGTCACCGGGAGCCAGGCTCACCAGGGCCCGCTTGGAGGCGGACCGGTGTCCCCAGCCGTGCTTGGTCCGCTTGCGCTTGCCCTGCCGGTTGATGGTGTTCACCCGCAGGACCCGCACATTGAAGATCTGCTGGACCGCGAGCTTGATCTGGGTCTTGTTCGCGTCCGGACGCACGATGAAGGTGTAGACGTTCTCGTCGAGCAGGCCGTAGCTCTTCTCGGAGACGACCGGCCGCAGGATCACGTCACGCGGGTCGGGAATCACTTGTTCTCCTCCGCCCCGGCCACACCTTCGGTGCCCGCAGCAGCCTCGGTCCCGGCGGTGGAGGTTGCCGGACGGGTGTCACGAGCAAGGAACGCGGCCAGCGCATCCTCGATGAAGACCACGTCGTCGCTCACCAGCACGTCATAGGTATTGAGCTGGCCCGGGTCGAGCAGGTGCACCGCCGCGACGTTGCGCAGGCTCTTCCAGGTCAGCTCGTCCGAACGGCTCGCCACCACCAGCACCCGGCGGGTGTCGGCGATCGTCCGCAGCGCGGTGACCGCGCTCTTCGTCGACGGCGTCTCGCCGGAGACCAGCGAGGACACCACGTGCACCCGGTTGTTGCGGGCCCGGTCGGACAGCGCGCCGCGCAGCGCGGCGGCCTTCATCTTCTTCGGGGTCCGCTGGTCGTATCTGCGCGGTGTGGGGCCGTGTACGGTGCCACCGCCGGTGAACTGCGGAGCCCGCAGCGATCCCTGCCGGGCCCGGCCGGTGCCCTTCTGCCGATACGGCTTGCGGCCACCGCCGCGGACCTCGCCGCGGGTCTTCGTGTCGTGCGTGCCCTGGCGGGCCGCCGCGAGCTGCGCCACCACGACCTGGTGGATCAGCGGGATGTTGAGCGGCACGTCGAACACGCCACCGGGCAGCTCGACACTGCCGCCTTCGCCCCCGTTCGGCGCGTGCACCGCGACGGTGCGCGCGGTGACGCTCGGGTCGGATGTGGCCACCCGGCTCATGCCGAGACCTCCTCACCGGTACCGGCCAGCTCGGCCGCCGGGGCGATGGCCTCGGGCGCCGGGCGCTTGGCCGCGCTGCGCACGAGGACCAGACCACCATCCGGGCCGGGCACCGCACCCCTGACCAGCAGATAGCCACGCTCGGTGTCGAAGGCGTGGATCGTCAGCCCCGAGGTCGTGGTGCGCACATGACCCATCCGGCCGGCCATACGCAGGCCCTTGAACACGCGACCGGGCGTGGCGCAGCCGCCGACCGACCCCGGCGAGCGGTGCTTGCGCTCGACGCCGTGCCCCGCGCCCAGACCCTTGAACCCGTGACGCTTCATGACACCGGCGAACCCCTTGCCCTTCGAGGTGCCGGTGACGTCAACGACGGTCCCGGCGGAGAACACCTCGCCGGTCAGCTCCTGGCCGGGCCGGTAGTTGCCGGCATCGGCGGTCCGCAGCTCGACGAGGTGGCGCCGGGGCGCCACCCCGCTGGTGGCGAAGTGGCCGCGGGCGGGTTTGTTGATCTTACGCGGGTCGACCTCGCCGTAACCGAGCTGAACGGCCGAGTAGCCGTCCGAGTCAGGCGTCTTGACCTGCGTGACGACGTTGGGTCCGGCCTTGATGACGGTGACCGGCACGACGCGGTTGTTCGCGTCCCATACCTGGGTCATCCCGAGCTTGGTGCCCAGGAGCCCTCTGTAGTTGCGGATGAGCATGACTGCGCCGGCCCCTCTTACAGCTTGATCTCGATATCGACGCCGGCGGGCAGGTCGAGGCGCATAAGCGAGTCGACCGTCTTGGGCGTCGGGTCAAGAATGTCGATCAGCCGCTTGTGCGTCCGCATCTCGAAGTGCTCGCGGCTGTCCTTGTACTTGTGCGGCGACCGGATGACGCAGTAGATGTTCTTCTCCGTCGGCAGCGGCACCGGTCCCGCGACCTGCGCGCCCGTCCGCGTCACCGTCTCGACGATCTTCCGCGCCGAGCTGTCGATGACCTCGTGGTCATAGGCCTTGAGCCGGATGCGGATCTTCTGTGCCGCCATGGTGGGCTTCGCCTGTCCTGTCTGTCTCGTCCGGCCGGTATCGCTACCGGGTCACCGCCCGTAGATCCTCACCGCCGGCCGCGCGGCGAGCCTGGCGCCCCGCCGCCGGCGGAAAGAACCTGCCGGTTGTACCGCTGTCTCGTGCCGGTCCCGCTCGACGTGTCGACCGGGACCGGGCTGCGTCCCTTGCCGGCGGCCGGTTGTCCTCGGCAGCCGAGTCTCGCGAGAGCCCTGCCTGGTCAGGCAGCGCCGTGGGCGGTGGGTCCGTACACACGCCCGGACCCACCGCCCACGGCTACTACTTGAGAACCTTCGTAACCTGGCCCGCGCCGACGGTCCGGCCACCCTCGCGGATGGCGAAGCGCAGACCCTCCTCCATAGCGATCGGCTGGATCAGCTCGACCGTCATCTCGGTGTTGTCCCCCGGCATGACCATCTCCGTGCCCTCGGGGAGGGTCACGACGCCGGTCACGTCGGTGGTGCGGAAGTAGAACTGCGGGCGGTAGTTCTTGAAGAACGGCGTGTGCCGTCCGCCCTCATCCTTGTTGAGGATGTAGACGCGAGCCTCGAACACCGTGTGCGGGGTGATCGACTTCGGCTTGACGATGACCTGGCCGCGCTCGACGTCCTCCCGCTTGATACCGCGCAGGAGCAGACCGACGTTGTCGCCGGCACGCCCCTCGTCGAGCAGCTTGCGGAACATCTCGACACCGGTCACGGTGGTGGAGGTGGTCTCCGGCTTGATACCGACGATCTCCACGGTCTCGTTGACCTTGACGATTCCGCGCTCGACGCGACCGGTGACCACGGTGCCACGACCAGTGATCGTGAAGACGTCCTCGATCGGCATGAGGAACGGCCGGTCGATGTCACGCTGCGGCTCGGGGATCGACTCGTCGACCGCCGCCATGAGCTCGAGGAGCTTGGCGCCCCACTCCTTGTCGCCCTCCAGCGCCTTGAGCGCGGAGACCCGGACGACCGGAACGTCGTCGCCCGGGAACTCGTACGAGCTCAGCAGCTCCCGGACCTCCAGCTCGACGAGCTCGAGGATCTCCTCGTCGTCAACCATGTCGGCCTTGTTCAGGGCGACGACGATGTAGGGCACGCCGACCTGGCGGGCGAGGAGCACGTGCTCCTTCGTCTGCGGCATCGGACCGTCGGTGGCGGACACGACCAGGATCGCGCCGTCCATCTGAGCGGCACCGGTGATCATGTTCTTGATGTAGTCAGCGTGTCCCGGGCAGTCGACGTGCGCGTAGTGCCGGGTGTCGGTCTGGTACTCGACGTGGGCGATCGAGATCGTGATGCCGCGGGCCTTCTCCTCCGGCGCCTTGTCGATCTGGTCGAACGGCGTGAAGGGGTTGAGGTCCGGGTAGGCGTCGTGCAGGACCTTGGTGATCGCCGCGGTCAGGGTCGTCTTGCCGTGGTCGATGTGACCAATGGTGCCGATATTGACGTGCGGCTTCGTCCGCTCGAACTTCTGCTTCGCCACGGGTGTCCCTCCAAGGACGGGTGGTGTCGTGCGGTGTAGTCAGGTAGGGGTATTGCTCACGCCGTGAGGGCGCTCACTCTCCCCGGGCCTTGGCGATGATCTCCTTGGCGACGTTCGCGGGAACCTCGGCGTAGGAGTCGAACTGCATGGAGTAGCTCGCCCGGCCGGAGGTCTTCGACCGAAGATCACCAACGTAGCCGAACATCTCCGACAGTGGCACCAGCGCCCGTACGATCCGGGAGCCGCCCCGCTCCTCCATCGCCTGGATCTGCCCACGGCGGGAGTTCAGGTCGCCGATCACGTCACCCATGTGGTCCTCGGGGGTGGTGACCTCGACAGCCATCAGGGGCTCGAGCAGCACCGGGTCGGCCTTGCGGGCCGCGTCCTTGAACGCCATCGAACCGGCGATCTTGAATGCGAGTTCGGACGAGTCGACGTCGTGGAACTGGCCGTCGAGCAGGGTGACCTTGACGTCCACCAGCGGGTAGCCGGCGAGCACGCCGAACTCCATGGCCTCCTGGCAGCCCGCATCCACCGAGGGGATGTACTCCCGGGGGATGCGACCACCCGTGACCTTGTTCTCGAACTCGTAGCCACCGCCGTCGCCGCCGGAGGGCTCCAGGTTGATGATCACCCGAGCGTACTGGCCGGATCCACCCGTCTGCTTCTTGTGGGTGTAGTCGACCTTCTCCACCTTGCGGCGGATCGTCTCCCGGTAGGCCACCTGCGGCTTGCCGACGTTCGCCTCGACACCGAACTCGCGGCGCATCCGGTCGACCAGCACATCCAAGTGCAGCTCGCCCATGCCGGCGATGATCGTCTGACCGGTCTCCTCGTCGGTGCGGACCTGGAAGGTCGGGTCCTCCTCGGCGAGCCGCTGGATGGCGGTGCCCAGCTTCTGCTGGTCGGCCTTGGTCTTCGGCTCGATCGCGACGTGGATGACCGGCGCCGGGAACGTCATCGACTCCAGGATCACCGGGGCGTTCGGGTCGCAGAGCGTGTCACCCGTGGTGGTGTTCTTCAGCCCCACCACGGCCACGATCTGTCCCGCGCCGACGCCCTCCCGGTCCTCCCGGTGGTTGGCGTGCATCTGCAGGATGCGGCCGACACGCTCCTTGCGGTCCTTCGTCGAGTTCAGCACCGGCGAACCACCAGTCAGCTTGCCGGAGTACACCCGGATGTAGGTCAGCTTACCCACGTACGGGTCACTCATGATCTTGAAGGCGAGCGCGGAAAACGGCTCGTCCTCGCTCGGCTCCCGGCGGACCTCGGTCTCCTCGTCACCGACCGCATGGCCGACGGTGGCGCCGATGTCCAGCGGGTTCGGCAGGAAGTCGACGACGGCGTCGAGCATGGGCTGGACGCCCTTGTTCTTGAACGCCGAACCGCACAGCACCGGGTTGACCTTGCTCGCCAGAGTCGCGCGGCGCAGGGCTGCGACGAGCTGCTCCGTGGAGGGCTCCTCACCCTCGAGGTAGAGCTCCATGAGCTCGTCGTCGTTCTCAGCGACGGTCTCGAGGAGCTTGTCGCGCCACTCCTGCGCGGCCTCAAGGTGATCCCGCGGGATGTCGACGGTCTCGTAAGAGGCGCCCTTGTCCTCGGTTTTCCAGAGGAGGCCCTTCATACGGACCAGGTCGATGACACCGCGGAAGTCGGCCTCCACGCCCCACGGGAGCTGGATCACGGCCGGCGTCGCGTCGAGCCGGTCGATCATCATCTCCACGCAGCGGTGGAACTCGGCACCAACCCGGTCCATCTTGTTGACGAAGGCGATACGCGGGACGTTGTAACGGTCGGCCTGCTTCCAGACCGTCTCGCTCTGCGGCTCGACTCCGGCGACCGCGTCGAAGACCGCGACCGCACCGTCAAGGACCCGCAGCGAGCGCTCCACCTCGACGGTGAAGTCGACATGGCCGGGGGTATCGATGATGTTGATGGTGTGGTCGCGCCAGAGACAGGTGGTGGCCGCGGAGGTGATGGTGATCCCCCGCTTCTGCTCCTGCTCCATCCAGTCCATCGTGGCGCCGCCCTCGTGGACCTCACCGATCTTGTAGTTCACACCGGTGTAGAAGAGGATGCGCTCGGTGGTGGTGGTCTTGCCCGCGTCGATGTGGGCCATGATCCCGATGTTGCGGGTCCCGGCCAGCAAGGAACGTACGTCAGATGGCATGTCGGATCACCAGCGGTAGTGGGCGAAGGCCTTGTTGGACTCCGCCATCTTGTGGGTGTCCTCCCGGCGCTTCACGCTGGCGCCGAGGCCGTTGCTTGCGTCGATGAGCTCGTTCATCAGCCGCTCGGTCATCGTCTTCTCGCGACGAGCCCGGGAGTAGCCGACGATCCAGCGCAGCGCGAGGGTAGTGCTCCGGCCGGCGCGAACCTCGACCGGAACCTGGTAGGTGGCACCACCCACCCGGCGGCTGCGCACCTCCAGCGTCGGCTTGACGTTGTCCAGCGCGCGCTTGAGCGTGACGACCGGGTCGTTGCCGGTCTTGTTCTTCGCACCCTCGAGTGCGCCGTACACGATGCGCTCCGCGACCGACTTCTTACCGCTCAACAGCACCTTGTTCACCAGCGCGGTCACCAGCGGCGACCCGTACACCGGGTCGACCACCACGGCGTGCTTGGGCGCAGGCCCCTTGCGCGGCATCAGCCCTTCTCCTTCTTCGCGCCGTAGCGGCTACGAGCCTGCTTACGGTTACGGACGCCCTGCGTGTCGAGAGCGCCTCGGACGATCTTGTACCGGACACCCGGAAGATCCTTCACTCGGCCACCGCGAACCAGGACGATCGAGTGCTCCTGCAGGTTGTGGCCGACCCCGGGGATGTAGGCGGTGACTTCGATCCCGCTGTTCAACCGGACCCGGGCCACCTTGCGCAGGGCCGAGTTCGGCTTCTTCGGGGTGGTCGTGTAGACGCGGGTGCACACACCACGACGCTGAGGGCTTCCCTTGAGTGCCGGGGTCTTGGTCTTCTCGACCTTGTCCTGCCGGCCCTTGCGGACCAGCTGCTGGATCGTGGGCAACGCCGCTCCCGTTCCTGTCACGCCTCGTCGTACTGCCTTGGGCAACCAGACCGGTACGCCGGCCTACCTGCTGCTGTGGTCCGCACCCGATCCACCGGAGTGTCCTCGAGCGGCTTCTCCGACCCACGCGGTCGGGCGTGTCGCGCCATTCGACCGAAACCTCGATGCAATGATCCAGTTCCGGCGAGGAGCACGCCAGCCCGCCCGTCCGCTTTGCGGAACCGAGCTCGACAGCCGCCGACGGATACCCGAATAGTGACTTTACGTCAACCTAGCGAGCACCACGGCGCCACATCGAAGTGCAGGACGCACGCCGGAGCCACGTGGACTCCGACCACAGGGCTCAACAGTACTCCACGCCCGCGCCAGGTGTCGAACGGGGGTGTCCGGCGAAATCCCACGCAGACCCCACGCGCACTATGCACGCGACGGGCGTACGCACTCGACGAACGGCACAGGCGGGCACCAGCACGGCCCCCCGTACTGGCACGCTGGACCTACTGGCACGCTGTACGGGACAGCACGATACCGGCATCGGAGGCCCGCGAGGACATGTCTGACGCAGCCAGCGCACGATTCGCGGCCGCCCCCACCCGACGCCGGCCGAGCCGGGACGCGCTGCTCGCGGCCTACGGGACCACCGTCCCGGATCTGGTCGCCCCGGCCACCGTCGTGCTGCTCTGCGGGATCAACCCGTCCCTCGAGTCCGGGGCCACCGGCTTTCACTTCGGCACGCCGAGCAACCGGCTGTGGCCGGTGCTGCACCTCGCCGGCTTCACCCCACGCCGGTTGCATCCCAGCGAGACCGACGAACTGGTCCGCCGGGGCATCAGCATCACCAATCTCGTCCACCGCTCCACCGCGCGCGCCGACGAGATCAGCGATGACGAGGTCCGCGCCGGCGTGCCCCGGCTCACCGAACTCGTCGAACGGGTCACACCCCGGTGGGTGGCCTTCCTCGGCCTGGCCGCCTACCGGATCGGGTTCGGACGCCGCGGCGCGAAGGTCGGCCGCCAGGCGGAGACCCTGGGACCCGCCGGCGTCTGGCTCCTGCCCAATCCGAGCGGCCTGAACGCGCACTACCAGCTGCCCGACCTGGTCCGGGTCTACGGCGAGCTACGCGAAACCGCCTATTCCTGACCCACCCGCCACATTTCCGAGGAGGGTCGCAGCCAGGCCTGCCGGCAGATGCGCGCGTACCGGGGCCCAGAAGTCGGCTCCGGGGGGCGCCTCGACCTCGATGCGGGGGCCGCCGGCCCAAGCCGCATCGAAGGCGAGCCGCCACGAGTGCAGCAGGGTGCGGGCGGTGGCATCGCGGCCGAACAGCGGATCGCCCTCGATCGGGTGCCCGATCCAGGCCAGATGCACCCGGATCTGGTGGCGCCGCCCGCTGACCGGCGTGACCGCGAGCAGGGTGTACTCGCCGCCCTCCCACACCCGGATGAAGGTTGTGACGGACGGGTATGTCCGGACGTGGGGGAACACCGCGGCGGGCGGAACTGTCCAGCGTCCGGCGCCGGCGCCGGCGCCGGCGCCGGTCGAGCCAACCTCTGCCCGGGCCGCCTCCGCCAGGTCGGCCACCTCCGCCAAGGGGGCCACCTCCGCCAGGTCGGCCATGATGTCGGCCCGGTTCGCCGCCACCCGGACCCGGCTCTTGCGCCCCACACTCAGCGGCAGGTCGACGGTCCCCGAGGCGGGCAGTCCGCGGGTGCGGGTCAGGACGAGGTAGCGCTTGTCCACCGTGCGGCGCTGGAACTGCCGGGTGAGATCACCGTGGAACCGCAACTGCCGGGCGAAGAGCACCAGGCCCGAGGTGACCTTGTCGATGCGGTGCACCGGGAACAGCTCCTCGCCGTCATCCCCGGCGAGGGTAACGAGATCGGTGTCGTGCCGCTCTCCCATGACCGAGATGCCGACGGGTTTGTCGAGCACGAGAATGGCCTCATCCTCGTAGATCATTCGTTCCCGGCGAATCTCGGTCCACTCGCGGTCAGCCCCGGTCACGTCCACTGCCGGGGAGCGCTTCGATGACCACTGTCCGACAAGGCGCGGCCAACCGACTCAGGTCGTCGTGGTCGCCGGTCAGAATCACGCCGCCGCCACCTTCCACCGCCACCGCATGTACCTGCCCCTGTCCTGCCGATTTTCGCCTCTGCGCGCTGTCCCACCAGCGGGCTTCGGACCTGGACGCGCAACCGGCCCGGCACCCTGGTGAGGGCGCCGGGCCGGTCCTGATCGATCGGGCTTCGGTCGGGCTCTGGTCAGCTCCGCTCGGTCAGCCTCGCGACCTGCTTACGCGCGACCTGCTCAGCGGAAGTCTCCCGAGCTGCGGTAGTCGAACTCGTCCAGCGGGACCGCCTGGCCGGAGCCCGTGCCGAACGCACCGTACTCGACGCCGCCGTCCTCGTAGGCACCGACGGAGTACATCGCCGCACGTGCCTCCTCGGTCGGCTCGACCCGGATGTTGCGGTACCGGGAGATCCCGGTGCCGGCCGGGATGAGCTTTCCGATGATGACGTTCTCCTTCAGGCCGACGAGCGAGTCCGACCGGGCGTTGATCGCCGCGTCGGTGAGCACCCGAGTCGTCTCCTGGAAGGAGGCCGCCGACAGCCACGACTCGGTCGCCAGCGACGCCTTGGTGATCCCCATGAGGACCGGGCGGGCCGAGGCCGGCTGGCCACCGGTTTCCACCACCCGACGGTTCTCCGCCTCGAACCGGGCCCGCTCGCAGAGCTCACCGGGCAGCAGGGTGGTGTCGCCCGACTCGAGAACGTTCACCCGCTTGAGCATCTGGCGGATGATGATTTCGATGTGCTTGTCGTGGATCGACACACCCTGCGACCGGTAGACCTCCTGGACCTGGTCCACCAGGTGGAGCTGGACCTGGCGCGGCCCGAGGATGCGCAACACCTCGTGCGGGTCGACGGCACCGTCGACAATCTGGCTGCCGACCTCGATGTGGTCGCCCTCGCGGACCCGCAGGCGCGAACGCCGCGAGACCGGGTAGGCGATCTCGTCGCTGCCGTCGTCCGGCACCACCACAACCTTGAAGGTCTTCTCGGTCTCCTCGATCTTCACCCGGCCGGAGACCTCGGTGATGGGGGCCTTGCCCTTCGGGCTGCGCGCCTCGAACAGCTCGACGACACGCGGCAGACCCTGGGTGATGTCGTCGCCGGCGACGCCACCGCTGTGGAAGGTACGCATCGTCAGCTGGGTGCCGGGCTCACCGATGGACTGCGCGGCGACGATGCCGACGGCCTCACCGACGTCAACCAGCTTGCCGGTGGCGAGCGAGCGCCCGTAGCACTGGGCGCACACCCCCATCCGGGACTCGCAGGTCAGCGCCGAGCGGACCCGCACCTGCTCGATACCGGCCTCGATGATCTGGCTGATCGCGACGTCCCCGGCGTCGGTGCCGGCGGGCACGATGACCTCGCCGTTCGCGTCGATCGCGTCGGAGGCCAGGGTCCGCGCGTACGCCGAGGTCTCGGCGTACCGGTCCCGGACCAGCACCCCGTCGGCGCCCTTGCGGGCGATCCGAGTGAGGATGCCGCGCTCGGTGCCGCAGTCCTCCTCGCGGACGATGACGTCCTGGCTGACGTCGACGAGCCGCCGGGTCAGATACCCCGAGTCCGCGGTGCGCAGGGCGGTGTCGGCGAGTCCCTTACGGGCACCGTGGGTGGAGATGAAGTACTCCAGCACGGTCAGACCCTCGCGGAAGTTCGCCTTGATCGGCCGCGGGATGATCTCACCCTTCGGGTTGGAGACCAGACCACGCATGCCGGCGAGCTGCCGGATCTGCATCATGTTTCCAGCGGCTCCGGAGTTGACCAGCACGTAGACCGGGTTGGTCGCCGGGAAGTTCTCCTCCATCGCCTCGGCGATCTTGTTGGTCGCCTCGGTCCAGATCTGGACCAGCTCGCTGCGGCGCTCCTCGTCGGACAGGAAGCCGCGGTCGAACTGCTTCTGGACCCGGTCGGCGCGCTGCTCGTAGTCGTCGAGGATCTCGGCCTTGTTCGGCGGCGCGACGACGTCCTCGATCGCGACGGTGACCCCGGACCGGGTGGCCCAGTAGAAACCGGCGCTCTTCAGGGCGTCCAGGGTCGCCGCTACCTGGATCTTCGGGTACCGCTCGGCCAGGTCGTTGACGATCGCGGCCTGGGCCTTCTTGTTCAGCTGGGCGTTGATGAAGGGGTAGCCCTCCGGCAGCGCCTCGTTGAGCAGGCAACGACCGAACGTGGTCTCCAGGGTGAACACGTCCCCGGTGACCCAGTCGGCGGGCGGGACCCAGTCCGACGGCGGGGTGGTGTCCCGCAACCGCACCCTGATCTTCGCCTGAAGGGTGATCTCCCGGGCGTCGAAGGCCATCTGCGCCTCGGCGACGCTGGAGAACGCCCGCCCCTCGCCGAGCGCCCCCTCGGCCAGACGGGACAGGTGGAACACCCCGGTCACCATGTCGAGGCTCGGCATCGCCAGCGGCCGGCCCGATGCGGGCGAGAGAATGTTGTTGCTCGACAGCATCAGGATCCGCGCCTCGGCCTGCGCCTCGGCGGACAGCGGCAGGTGCACCGCCATCTGGTCGCCGTCGAAGTCGGCGTTGAACGCCGTGCAGACCAGCGGGTGGATCTGGATGGCCTTGCCCTCGACGAGCTGCGGCTCGAAGGCCTGGATGCCGAGGCGGTGCAGGGTCGGCGCCCGGTTGAGCAGCACGGGGTGCTCGGTGATGACCTCCTCGAGCACGTCCCACACGACCGGGCGGGCCCGCTCGACCATCCGCTTCGCCGACTTGATGTTCTGCGCGTGGTTGAGATCCACCAGGCGCTTCATCACGAACGGCTTGAACAGCTCCAGCGCCATCTGCTTGGGCAGACCGCACTGGTGCAGCTTGAGCTGCGGACCGACGACGATGACCGAACGGCCGGAGTAGTCGACCCGCTTGCCCAGCAGGTTCTGGCGGAACCGGCCCTGCTTGCCCTTGAGCATGTCGGACAGCGACTTCAGCGGGCGGTTACCCGGGCCGGTGACCGGCCGGCCGCGGCGGCCGTTGTCGAACAGCGCGTCGACGGCCTCCTGCAGCATCCGCTTCTCGTTGTTGACGATGATCTCGGGCGCGCCGAGGTCGAGCAGCCGCTTCAACCGGTTGTTCCGGTTGATCACCCGGCGGTACAGGTCGTTGAGGTCCGAGGTGGCGAACCGGCCACCATCGAGCTGCACCATCGGGCGCAGATCGGGTGGGATCACCGGGACGCAGTCGAGCACCATCCCCATCGGGGAGTTGCGGGTGTTCAGGAACGCGGAGACGACCTTGAGCCGCTTGAGCGCGCGGGCCTTCTTCTGCCCCTTGCCGCTGCGGATGGTCTCGCGCAGCGACTCCGCCTCGGCGGCCAGGTCGAAGTCGGCCAGCCGGCGCTGCAGCGCCTCGGCGCCCATGCCGCCGTCGAAGTACGCACCGAACCGGTCGCGCAGCTCGCGGTAGAGAAGCTCGTCCGGCTCCAGGTCCTGGACCTTCATGTTCTTGAACCGGTCGAAGACGCGGTCCAGGTCGTCGATCTTGCGCTGCGAGCGGTCGCGGAGCTGGCGCATCTCGCGCTCGGCCGACTCTCGGACCTTGCGGCGCGCGTCGCCCTTGGCGCCCTCGGCTTCAAGCTGGGCGAGGTCGGCCTCGAGCCGCTTCTGCCGGACTTCCACGTCGGCGTTCTTCTTGTCCTCGAGCTGCTGCTTCTCGACGCCGATGCGGGCCTCGAGGGTCGGCAGATCGCGGTGGCGGGCGTCCGCGTCCACCTTGGTGATCATGTACGCGGCGAAGTAGATGACCTTCTCGAGGTCCTTCGGCGCGAGGTCCAGCAGGTAGCCGAGGCGGCTCGGGACACCCTTGAAGTACCAGATGTGGGTGACCGGCGCAGCCAGCTCGATGTGGCCCATGCGCTCACGGCGGACCTTGGCCCGGGTCACCTCGACGCCACAGCGCTCACAGATGATGCCCTTGAACCGGACCCGCTTGTACTTGCCGCAGTAGCACTCCCAGTCCCGGGTCGGACCGAAGATCTTCTCGCAGAAGAGCCCGTCCTTCTCCGGCTTCAGGGTGCGGTAGTTGATCGTCTCGGGCTTCTTGACCTCACCGTGCGACCACTGGCGGATGTCATCCGCGGTGGCGAGACCGATGCGCAGTTCGTCGAAGAAGTTGACGTCCAGCAAGACTGTCGCCTGCTCTCTCTTTCTCGGTCGGGACGCTGGAGCCGGATGGAGCCGCCGGGGGCCTCGCCGCCCATCAGGGCGGGTGCGTCGGACCCCCGGCGTCCGTCAGACCTCCTCGACGCTGCTCGGCTCACGCCGGGACAGGTCGATCCCGAGTTCCTCCGCCGCACGGAAGACGTCCTCGTCGGTGTCACGCATCTCGATCTGCACGCCATCGCTGGAGAGCACCTCGACGTTGAGGCACAGCGACTGCATCTCCTTGATGAGCACCTTGAACGACTCCGGGATACCGGGCTCCGGAATGTTCTCGCCCTTGACGATCGCCTCGTAGACCTTGACCCGGCCCACGACGTCGTCGGACTTGATGGTCAGCAGTTCCTGCAGGGCGTAGGCGGCGCCGTACGCCTCCAGCGCCCACACCTCCATCTCGCCGAACCGCTGGCCACCGAACTGCGCCTTACCACCCAGGGGCTGCTGGGTGATCATTGAGTAGGGACCGGTCGACCGGGCGTGGATCTTGTCGTCGACCAGGTGCAGCAACTTGAGGATGTAGATGTAGCCGACCGCCACCGGGTAGGGGTACGGCTCACCGGTCCGGCCGTCGAACAGCTTGGCCTTGCCGGAGGAGCCGATCAGCTGGATGCCGTCGCGGTTGGGCAGGGTGGAGTCGAGCAGACCGGTGATCTCCTCCTCGCGGGCACCGTCGAAGACGGGGGTCGCCACATTGGTGCCGGCCGAGGCGGCGTCCGCGCCGATGCCACGCAGCCGCTCCTTCCAGTCCTCGGTGCCGGAGTCGACCTGCCAGCCGGTCTTGGCCACCCACCCGAGGTGGGTCTCCAGGATCTGGCCGAGGTTCATCCGGCGCGGCACGCCGTGCGGGTTGAGCACGACGTCGACGGCGGTGCCGTCCTCGAGGAAGGGCATGTCCTCGACGGGCAGGATCTTGGCGATGACACCCTTGTTGCCGTGCCGGCCGGCAAGCTTGTCCCCGTCGGTGATCTTTCGCTTCTGGGCGACGTAGACCCGGACCAGCTCGTTGACCCCGGGCGGGAGCTCGTCGCCGTCCTCGCGGGAGAACACCCGCACGCCGATGACCTTGCCGGACTCACCGTGCGGCACCTTCAGCGAGGTGTCACGGACCTCCCGGGCCTTCTCCCCGAAGATCGCGCGCAACAGGCGCTCCTCGGGGGTCAGCTCGGTCTCGCCCTTGGGTGTGACCTTGCCGACCAGGACATCGCCGGGCGAGACCTCGGCGCCGATCCGGATGATCCCCCGCTCGTCGAGGTCGGCGAGAACCTCCTCGGCGACGTTCGGGATGTCCCGGGTGATCTCCTCCGGGCCGAGCTTGGTGTCGCGGGCGTCGACCTCGTGCTCCTCGATGTGGATCGAGGACAGCACGTCGTCCTGGACGAGACGCTGGGACAGGATGATCGCATCCTCGTAGTTGTGCCCCTCCCACGGCATGAAGGCGACCAGCAGGTTCTTGCCGAGCGCCATCTCACCGTTGTCGGTGCACGGGCCGTCCGCGATGACCTGGCCGGCCTCGACCCGGTCGCCCTCGTTCACGATCGGCTTCTGGTTGATGCAGGTGCCCTGGTTCGACCGGCGGAACTTCGCCAGCCGGTAGGTGCGCCGGGTGCCGTCGTCGTGCATGACGGTGATGTAGTCGGCCGAGAGATCCTCGACCACCCCCGCCTGGGCGCAGACGACCACGTCGCCGGCATCCTTGGCCGCGCGGGCCTCCATCCCGGTGCCGACCAGCGGCGCCTCGGAGCGCAGCAGCGGCACCGACTGGCGCTGCATGTTGGAGCCCATGAGCGCGCGGTTGGCGTCGTCGTGCTCGAGGAACGGGATCATGGCGGTGGCCACGGAGACCATCTGACGGGTCGAAACGTCCATGTAGTCGACCTCATCCGGCGGGATGAACTCGACCTCACCGCCCTTGCGGCGAACCAGGACACGATCCTCCGCGAACGTTCCGTCCGGCCGTAGCGGCGCGTTCGCCTGCGCCTTGACGTGCCGGTCCTCCTCATCGGCGGTCAGGTAGTCGATCTCGTCGGTGACGCGGCCGTCCACGACCTTGCGGTACGGCGTCTCAACGAAGCCGAACGGGTTGATCCGGGCGAACGTCGACAGCGAGCCGATCAGACCGATGTTCGGGCCTTCCGGCGTCTCGATCGGGCACATCCGGCCGTAGTGGCTGGGGTGTACGTCGCGGACCTCGAAGCCCGCCCGCTCTCGAGAAAGGCCGCCTGGGCCAAGTGCGTTCATCCGGCGCTTGTGAGTCAGACCAGCCAACGGGTTCGTCTGGTCCATGAACTGCGAGAGCTGACTGGTGCCGAAGAACTCCTTGATGGAGGCGACGACCGGCCGGATGTTGATCAGGGTCTGCGGCGTGATCGCCTCGACATCCTGCGTAGTCATCCGCTCGCGGACGACCCGCTCCATCCGGGCAAGTCCCAGCCGGACCTGGTTCTGGATCTGCTCGCCGACCGAGCGCAGGCGACGGTTGCCGAAGTGGTCGATGTCGTCGACCTCGTACTCGGCCGGGTCGGCACCCGCGTGCAGCTTGACGACGTACTCGATCGTGCGCACGATGTCGTCCTCGGTGAGGACACCGACGTCGTGGGCAACACCCAGGGAAAGCTTCTTGTTGACCTTGTAGCGACCGACCTTGGCGAGGTCGTAACGCTTCGGGTTGAAGAAGAGGTTCTCCAGCAGGGTCTGCGCCGACTCCCGTGTCGGCGGCTCACCCGGGCGCAGCTTGCGGTAGATGTCGAGCAGCGCATCGTCCTGGCCGGCGGTGTGGTCCTTCTCCAGGGTGATCCGCATCGACGGGAAGTCACCGAACCGCTCGAGGATGCGGGCCTCGTCCCAGCCGAGCGCCTTGAGCAGCACCGTGACGGACTGACGGCGCTTGCGGTCGATCCGCACGCCCACGGTGTCGCGCTTGTCGATCTCGAACTCCAGCCAGGCTCCCCGGGAGGGGATCACCTTGCAGGAGTACAGGTCCTTGTCGGAAGCCTTGTCGAGGCTGCGCTCGAAGTAGACCCCCGGAGAGCGCACGAGCTGGCTGACCACCACGCGCTCAGTGCCGTTGATGACGAAGGTGCCCTTCGGGGTCATGAGCGGGAAGTCACCCATGAACACCGTCTGGCTCTTGATCTCGCCGGTGTTGTTGTTGGTGAACTCGGCCGTGACGAACAGCGGGGCCGAGAAGGTCATGTCCTTGTCCTTGCACTCCTCCACGGAGTACTTGGGCGGTTCGAACCGGTGGTCCCGAAAGGACAGTGACATCGAGCCGGAGAAGTCCTCGATCGGGGAGATCTCCTTGAAGACCTCCTCGAGACCCGAGGTGATCGGAACGTCGTCACGGCCGGAATCGATGGCCTCCTGCACCCGCTCCGCCCAGGCGTCACTACCGATCAGCCAATCGAAGGACTGCGTCTGAAGAGCAAGGAGATCCGGGACCTCGAGGGGCTCGATGATCTTAGCGAACGAGATGCGGGAGGAAGAGCGCGAGGCGGCCAAGGTGGTCCTTCCGGTGGCCTGATCGTCGGGCTGGCGTCGCGGACGTCAAGTATCCGTCGGGGAATGGTCAGGTGATCAGTGTCTCGCTACGGTTGTCAGGAACGGCGGCGGGGGGTGCCCCACCGGTGAGATGATGGCTGCGGGACGCGGAGGCCGACCCCCGGGCGTCCGGCGTAGCGGATGTGCGGCCGACAAGCCGACAACGGGCACGCGAAAGCCTCGCCACGGCATGTGCGCGCGGCGACACGAGTGTCCGCTGAGAACAACGGATCGGTGTATGGGCAAGGGTCTCGCTCAGGGTCCTCGGTGTGGCAGCCGTACAGCCGTGCCACACTCCGGCACGACCAGCGCGCCCCCGCATCGTCCCGGACCGACCGCGAGTACCGCTCCGGACCACGTAACCGGAACCGCCTCGCGGTGCATACCAGCCCCCGAACAGGGCCGACCATCACCAACGGCACGGCGTCGGCGAGGCCGATACAACGAGAAGGGAAGCGCAAACTAGCAGTGTAGCCGAAGGGCACACCGCTGGCAAGGACCTGCGTGATGGGACCACGCAGGGAGGACGTAGCGCACCGCATCCGCTCCCGACGAGGGTTCGCAAACTTGATGGAACTCCGATCCACAGAGGCCGTCAACCCCCTTCGGAAAACGTCACGAACGGACCCGACCTGCCCATCTGTGCATCGGGCCGCCTGCGGTGGACCTTTCGGGCCTTCCAGACAGCACGTGCCGGGGCACCGCAGAGGGGTGCCCCGGCACGGGGGTGGCCGCCACGGCCACGCCGGGTGGCCGCAAAGGACGCTCCGT
>NZ_CDWWXB010000001.1:42483-53531 GCF_977971855.1 Frankia sp. CoWAU3
ACGGAGCGTCCAGGGCAGCGGGGTGCTGCCAGTACTGCTCGGACTGCCGGTACTTACTTGACGGTGACCGTGGCGCCGGCGCCCTCGAGGGCCGCCTTCGCCTTGTCCGCCGCCTCCTTGGCGACCTTCTCCAGGACTGGCTTCGGAGCCCCGTCGACGAGGTCCTTGGCCTCCTTCAGCCCGAGGCTGGTCAGCGCGCGGACCTCCTTGATGACCTGGATCTTCTTGTCACCGACGGATTCAAGGATGACGTCGAACTCGTCCTGCTCCTCGGCGGCCGGCGCCTCGCCGCCCGCACCACCGGCGGCCGGAGCGGCGGCCACGGCGACCGGAGCCGCAGCGGTGACACCGAAGGTCTCCTCGAACTGCTTCAGGAACTCCGAGAGCTCCAGCAGGGTCAGTTCCTTGAAGGCATCCAGCAGCTCTTCGGTCGACAGCTTCGCCATGGTGGCGGTTCCTTCCTCGTCATGCCTGATTCGGGGTGGCCTGCTCGTGACTGCGAGCGACCTGATTGTGATCTCGGGGCGGCACCATGGTGGCGCCGCTCGGCTACTCGGCGGCAGCCTCGGCGGCCGGCTGCTCGGCGACGCCGGCGGACTGGCCTTCGCGCTGCTCGCGCAGCGCCTCGGCGAGCCGGGCCACCTGGGACAGCGGAGCGGCGAAGAGCCCGACAGCCCCGGCCAGCGTGCCCTTCATCGCCCCGGCCAGCTTCGCCAGCAGGACCTCGCGGGACTCAAGATCCGCAAGCTTGCGAATCTCGTCGGCGGTCATCGGCTTGCCCTCGACGAAGCCGCCCTTGAGCACCAGGGCCGGGTTCGCCCGAGCGAAGTCGCGCAGGCCCTTGGCCGCCTCGACCGGGTCGCCGCTGACGAAGGCGACGGCGGTCGGCCCGACGAACAGGTCGTCGAGTCCGGTGACCCCGGCCTGCTCCGCCGCAATCTTGGTCAGGGTGTTCTTGACCACGGAGTAGCGCGTGCCCTCGCCGAGGGCACGCCGCAGCTCGGTGAGCTGGCTCACCGTCAAACCGCGGTACTCCGTGAGCACCGCGGCGGTCGAGCCACGGAACTCCTCGACGATCTCCGCCACCGCGGCGGTCTTCTCAGCTTTCGCCATGGGGCTCCTTCGGGGTGTCGGCTGGTCATCCGGAAACGCCCCTGGAACATGACGAACGCCCCGGCGCAGGCGCACGGGGCGTGAAGGGCGGCGGTGGCGCTACCGGGTGCGTCACCCGGCTGCGTGCATCCGTCACGGAACTTCCCGTCCGTCACCTGCGCGGGCCGCCCGGGGAACCCGAGGCCTTCGGCCGTCGGTCGAACCGGACGAGGAGTGGCCCTCGACGGGAACGGAGACGGCAACCAGCGGTCTTCGGTGTGGAACTGGATATCAGTGTACGCGACTGCTGTACGCGACTGCTCGTCGCTGTTCGCTCGCCCGGCGGCCGCACGCATGGCTTCGCGCGGCGATGCCTCCGGACGAGCGAGAGCCGCCGGACGGCTCGGATCAGGCGGCGGCACCCTCGTCGAGAAGGTTGCGGGTGCGGTTCGGGTCGACCGGGATACCCGGGCCCATGGTGGTCGCGAAGGTGATCTTCTTCAGATACCGGCCCTTGGCCGCGGACGGCTTCACCCGGACGATCTCATCCAGGGCAACCGTGTAGTTCTCGATCAGCTGGGTGTCGGTGAAGTTTGTCTTCCCGATGACGATGTGCAGGTTACCCTGCTTGTCTACCCGAAAGTTGATCTTTCCGCCCTTGATGTCGGAGACGGCCTTGCCGATGTCCAGCGTCACGGTGCCGGTCTTCGGGTTCGGCATCAGGCCGCGGGGGCCCAGGACCCGAGCGATCCGACCGACCTTCGCCATCTGGTCGGGCGTCGCGACGGTCGCGTCGAACTCCAGGAAGCCCTCCTGGATCCGGGCGACCAGGTCATCGCTACCGACGATGTCGGCCCCGGCCGCGCTCGCCTCAGCGGCCTTCTCCCCGGCGGCGAAGACAGCGACGCGGGGGGACTTCCCGGTGCCGTGCGGCAGGTTGACCGTGCCACGGACCATCTGGTCGGCCTTGCGAGGGTCGACCCCGAGCCGGATCGCAACCTCGACCGTCGCGTCGTACTTCGTCGTCGAGGTCTGCTGCGCGAGGCGGACCGCCTCCAGCGGGCTATAGAAGTTCTCCGGGTTGATCTTCTCGGCCGCGGCGCGGTAGGCCTTGCTGCGCTTCATACTGTCTGTCTCCTCGTGGTGATGGCGGACGGCCGTCGAAGGGACGCGGCGACGTGGACACGTCCTGTCCACCCGGCACCTGCGCCCGGCCGCCCTCCCACTGGTCGGTCCGGTGGTGGGGGAACGCGAGGGCGTACTACTCGCCGACCGTGATACCCATGGATCGAGCGGTGCCGGCGATGATCTTCTCGGCGGCCTCGATCGAGGTGGCGTTGAGGTCCGGGAGCTTGGTCTGGGCGATCTCGCGGATCTGCGCTGCGGTGAGTTTGGCAACCTTGTCCCGGTGCGGGGTGCCACTGCCCTTCTCCACGCCCGCGGCCTTAAGGATGAGCCGCGCGGCCGGCGGGGTCTTCGTGACGAAGGTGAAGGACCGGTCGTCGTAGACGGTGATCTCGACCGGCACGACGTTGCCGGCCTGCGGCTCGGTCGCCGCGTTGTACTGCTTGCAGAACTCCATGATGTTCACGCCATGCTGACCCAGCGCGGGGCCGACCGGCGGCGCCGGGGTGGCCTTGCCGGCGTTGATCTGGAGCTTGATGATCGCAGCGATCTTCTTCTTCTTGGGAGGCATGTGCTCGTCTTCCTACCGGGGTTCTACGGAGCGGATCAGATCTTCGCGACCTGATTGAACTGCAGCTCGACGGGCGTCTCCCGACCGAAGATCGAGACCAGCACCTTCAGTCGCTGGGCGTCGAGGTTGATCTCGCTGATGGTCGCCGGGAGTGTGGCGAAGGGGCCGTCCATGACGGTGACGGACTCGCCGACCTCGAACTCCTGCACCCGGACGGTCTCGACCTTCTTCTCCTTCGGCACAACCGGGGCAAGGATCGAGAGGACCTCCTCCCGGCGCAGCGGGGAGGGCCGGTTGGTGAGCCCGACGAACCCGGTCACACCCGGGGTGTTACGGACCGCCGACCACGACTGATCGGTCAGATCCATCCGGACGTAGATGTAACCCGGGTACTTCTTCTGCTGGACAAGCTGCCGCTTGCCGTTCTTGACCACCGGGACCTCCTCGGTGGGCACCTCAATCTGGAAGATGTAGTCCTCCATGTTGAGGCTGGAGATCCGGGTCTCGAGATTGGTCTTGACCTTGTTCTCGTACCCCGCATAGGAGTGCACGACGTACCACTCGCCAGGCGCGTCCTCGATCGCCCGCCGCAGGTCGTCGTCGTCGACGGCGTCGGTCAGGGCCGGCGGCACCGTCCCGACCGCCGGAGAGACCGGGAAAGCGCCCTCGGCGGTGGGATCGGCCTCGGGGGCGGGATCGGCCTCGGCGGTGGCGTAGACGTCGCCGAGCTCGGCGCCGGCGTCCGTGCTCGCCACCTCGTCGTGCTCGAACGCCGCGAGGGGATCGAGACGGGCGAGGGCCTCCCCCTGCTCGGAGGAGGCGTGCTCGGGCGACTGGGACACGCGGACGATCCTTACTCTCGTGAACACTTCTGCTGCTGTGGACCCGCGAAGCGGCGCTGCGCGGGCGTGGGGCGGGCCGGACGGGCAGCCAGCTCGCCGATGGGCAGCTCCAGCGACCACCGCCTGCTTCGGCCCCGGCCTGTCCGGCGGTGGGACCCGTCAGCCGAAGATCGCGAGGACCGCCTTCGTGAGGCCGAAGTCGAGGGTGGCCACGAACGCCGTCATCACGCTGACGAAGACAAGCACGACCAGCACATAAGTGATCAGCTCACTCCGCCCGGGGTAGACAACCTTCCGCAGCTCCGCCATGACCTCGCGGATGAACACAAGTGGCCGATACCGACGTCGACCCGCGGCACGCGTAGCCCGCTTGGGGCGCGGTGCCGCGTCACGGGTATCGGTCGCCACTCAACTCCACCCACTCCGTCATCGAACCAGCCAGGTCATCGGACCAGCCAACTGTCGAACAGCGCAGGGGCGACAGGACTCGAACCTGCAACCGCCGGTTTTGGAGACCGGTGCTCTACCAATTGAGCCACGCCCCTAGACACACACACCCGGGTCCTTGCGACCGCTACGCCACCATACCCCGGCTATGCGCTACGTAGCGCATAGCCCAGCCGCACGGTGATGTACCGGAATGGGTACCCGAGCGGATCGAGCATACCCCTTTGCCGCCTGGACTCCGCGTACGGCGATCGCGTCGAGGGGGTAGCGGGGGGGCGAGGAGGCTGGCAGCCTGTCACGGAGGTTCGAATGGATGCGGCCGGACGGGCCGGAAGACCGTTGCCGGAGGGTCCGGACGGATCCCACGGTACGTCCACGTGCATCCGACACGCGTGTGACAGCCGTGGCAGCATGGCGGCCATGAGCAGGATCTCGCACCGCATCGGGGGGATCGCCCCCTCCGCAACGCTCGCCGTCGACGCCACCGCCAAGGCGATGCGCGCCGCGGGCCGCGACGTGATCGGGTTCGGCGCCGGGGAGCCGGACTTCCCAACCCCGGACCACATCGTCGCCGCCGCCGAGAAGGCATGCCGTGAGCCCCGCATGCACCGCTACAGCCCGGCCGCGGGCCTGCCGGAGCTGAAGCAGGCCATCGCCGAGAAGACCGCCCGAGACTCGGGGGTGATCGTCTCACCGAGCCAGGTCCTGGTGACCAACGGCGGCAAGCAGGCTGTCTACGCGGCGTTCGCGACGCTGCTCGACCCGGGGGACGAGGTGCTCCTGCCCGCCCCGTACTGGACGACCTACCCGGAGTCGATCCGGCTGGCCGGGGGTGTCCCGGTCGACGTCGTCACCGGTCCGGAAGCCGGGTACCGGGTGACGGTGGAACAACTGGAGGCGGCGCGCACCCCGCGGACCAAGGTTCTGCTGTTCAACTCCCCGTCGAACCCGACCGGCGCCGTCCACACCCCCGAGGAGGTCCGCGCGATCGGACGGTGGGCCGAGCAGGCCGGGATCTGGGTCATCAGCGACGAGATCTACGAGCATCTGGTCTACGGCGAGACAAGGTTCGCCTCCGTTCTCGCCGAGGTACCTGAGCTCGCCGAACGCTGCATCATCGTCAACGGGGTCGCGAAGACCTACGCGATGACGGGATGGCGGGTCGGTTGGCTGGTCGGGCCGGCGGACGCCGTGGCCGCCGCGACCAACCTCCAGTCCCACGCGACGTCGAACGTCTCGAACGTCGCCCAGGCCGCCGCGCTTGCCGCGGTCGCCGGCCCGCTGGATGCGGTCGCCACGATGCGCACCGCCTTCGACCGCCGCCGGCAGACGATGCACCGCCTGCTGTCGCAGACGCCCGGGATCCGCTGCCCACTGCCCGACGGGGCGTTCTACTGCTATCCGTCGGTGCGGGACGTGCTCGGGCGCACCCTGCGCGGCCGTATCCCCACCACGTCCGCGGATCTGTGCCAGCTGATCCTCGAGGAGGCTGGGGTCGCGATCGTGCCGGGTGAGGCCTTCGGCACTCCCGGCTTCGCCCGGCTGTCCTACGCGCTGAGCGACGACGATCTCGTCAAGGGAGTCAGCCGCCTCTCCGCCCTGCTCGCCGAGGCGGCCTGAGGCCGCCGGGCGGCTCAGCGGCCAGGCCTGCCGCGCGGCAGGCCTCCGCCGCGCGGCAGGCCTCAGCGCAGCCGGACGGTCGCCCGGGCCGCCATCAAGACCTTTTTGCCGTCGCATCGGGTGGTGAGATTCACCACCACCAGGTTGTCGTCGAGCTTCTTCTCGACCATGCCACGCACGGACACCGTCGCGCCGGCGCCGTCGTCGGGCACGATCACCGGGGAGGAGAACTTCACCCCGAACTCGACCACGGCGCCCGGGTCCCCGAGCCAGTCCGTGACCAACCGCGCGGCCGTTGCCATGGTCAGCATGCCGTGCGCCAGCACTCCCGGCAGGCCGGCCTCGGCGGCCGCCCGATCGCTCCAGTGAATGGGGTTGAAGTCGCCGGATGCACCGGCATACCGGACAAGATCATCCCGACGCAACGGGAAAAGTCGCTCCGGCAGCTCGGTGCCGACCTCGACGTCGTCGTAGCTCACCGTGGCGGTCATCGTTCTCCAGATCGTGAGGACGCCCGGGGTCGCCCGGAACGCGCGGTCACCGGAGCCGAGCGGGGCCGGCGGGACTCCGACAACCCTGTCGGCAAAGGTGTCACTGGCGCCTCGGCGGAGCCGTCCCGCGCGAGACCAGCCCACACACGCCGGTGGCGACCTGCTCTCCGTAGATCGTGGCGAACTGGTAGTTGACGACGAGCACCTCGTTGGTCCCCACGGACCGGATGCCGGTCAGGGTCGAGGTGCAGATCAGCTCGTCGCCGGCCACCACCGGCCGAAGCAGCATGAAACGTTCCTCGCCGTGGACGACCAGGGAGAAGTCGAGGCCGAGCTCCGGATCGTCGGTGGGCACCCCGAGGGTTCCGGGGATCACTGTGATGAGGAACGTGGGTGGAGCCACGAGATCGGGATAACCAGCGGCCTTCGCGGCCTCCAGATCGTGGTACAGCGGGTTGTCGTCCCCGATCGCTTCGGCGAACCTCCGGATGTGCTCGCGCCCGACCTGGAACGGGGCGGGGGAAACCGAGCTTCGTCCCACGAAGTCCTGATTGAGCGGCATCGCAACTCCGATCGCGCCATCAGCGGGATGACCAGGGTGTCTCTACGTGGTTACCACATCGCCCGCCATCGGTCGATAATCTGGGCTGGCATGCCAGGAAGCCAGCCAAGGACTTCCCTGACCGGCTACCGGTGCGGAACGTAGATACGTGCACGGAGGATTCAGCGACCCCGCCCGCCCAGGTGGGGACGGGCGCCCGGACGCGCCGATGGGCAGCCGCCGGAGCAACGTCAGCGCGTCTCGCGGTGCTCCGTGTGCTTGCCGCAGTTCGGGCAGAACTTCTTCAGTTCGAGGCGGTCCGGGTCGTTGCGACGGTTCTTGCGCGTGATGTAGTTCCGGTGCTTACACACCTGACACGCCATCGTGATCTTCGGGCGTACATCAGTGGCGGCCACGGCGTGATGCCTCTTCCTAAGTCGGTTGCTGAACAGGTCAGGCGGCACGGCGAACCGCGATCCCGCACGGGCTCCGCGGTAGGCCGCACACTGCTGGTAGCGGTGGCCGGACTTGAACCGGCGACACAGCGATTATGAGCCGCTTGCTCTGCCAGACTGAGCTACACCGCTAGGATGGTCCACCTGCTTGCGGCGGCCCGGCCAACATCTTACCCCGCGGGAGGACCGGCGGACATCCCCCCCGGACACGAACCCACCCGAAGGCGGAACGTGGAGCCCCTTTACGGAATCGAACCGTAGACCTTCTCCTTACCATGGAGACGCTCTGCCGACTGAGCTAAAGGGGCGAGGTCGCGGAGCTCAGGTTACACGACGACAGGCGGGGTTGGGTGACCCCCTCACCCACTTCGTCCCCGAACCCGCCGGTCCTCCCGGCGACCGGTCCTCCCGGCGACCGGCGTGAGGGCCCCCGCAGGCCCCGTCGGCGCTACGCCGGCCGAAAACGACCCCCCTGCCCTGACCGCCAGGTCCGCCCCATGACACGCCAGTACGCCCGACCCTCACTCCGTTCCATCGAAACATGCGGAGATTGCCGACGGGAACAACTATCCGTAGCGACCTACCTGGACGCCACTCACACTGATAGCTGTAAGTAATCTCTTCGATGCTTAGCGTGTGGAGCATCCGTTGGTGCGCCGCTGCCGGCGTGGCCAACCGCCTGGCGAGCCTCCCCAGCATCGCCTCCCGAGCATCGAGGGTTGCCCATGCGTCCTACCCACCGTTCCAGCCGGTATCCGACGACACGCGAGGTCCGGCCCGGTCCCACCGCCGGCGACACCGTGCCTACGACCACCAGCCTGCCGACCACCACCCCCACGTCTGGCCGTCCGGATGAAGAAGGCCACGGCCCTCCTCCGGGGTCGACGCGGCGGCGGGTCGACACCCGCCCGTCCCTGCTGCCAATCCCCCTCCCCCGGCGGGTGACGAGCATCGCGGCGCTGGCCATCACCGCGGGGGCGTTGACCGCGACCACCGGAGTCGCCCAGGGCGCGGTGCCGTCCCCGACCTGGCCACGGGGGATCGACGTGGCCTCCTGGCAGCATCCCGGCGGCGGCCCCATCGACTGGACCACAGCGCGCGGCTCCGGCCTGAGCTTTGCGATCATTAAGGCCACCGAAGGACCGAACTACACCAATCCGTACTTTGCCGCGGACCGGGACGCGGCAGCCAAAGCCGGTCTGGTGGTCGGGGCCTATCACTACGCGCGGCCGGCGCGGCCGATCTCGACCGCGGTGGACCAGGCACAGCGCTTCATCACGGTGAGCGGGCTGACCCGCGCCGCCGGGCAGCTGGCCCCCGTACTCGACCTCGAGGACGACGGAGGACTCGATCCCGCCGCGCTGGCCGCCTGGACGCGGGCGTTCCTCGAGAAGATCGAGACCGAGACCGGCCGGGCGCCCATCCTCTACACGTACCGCTCGTTCTGGACCAAGAAGCTGGCGGACAACCACAGCTTCGCCCGGTATCCGTTCTGGTTCGCCATCTACAACAACAAGGCGACCCCGGGCTGGCTGCCCGGCGGCTGGACCAAGTGGGCGCTGTGGCAGTACACCTCGGGTGGAAATGTCCCGGGGATCATGGGCAATGTCGATCTGAACGTACTGTGCTGCACGCTGACCGCGCTCGCCGCACAGGCCGACGGCACCCGCAGCGAGATCGAGAAATGGTACGCGACCGCCGGGCTGACCCGTCTGGCCGTTGGGACGCCCGTCGACAGCGAACTGCCCGCCGGCGGTGGCGGTCGCTGGCAGCGTTACTCCAACGGCCTGGCCTTCTGGTCCGTGACGACCGGCGTACAGGCCCTGCACGGATCCATCGCGACGAAGTTCCTGGAGCTGGGCGGAACGAACAGCTTCCTGCGCCGGCCGGTGAGCGGTGTCGAGTACGCCACGGCCCCGGAGACGCTTCAGGCGAAGTTCCAGGGTGGCTGGATCTACTGGCACCCGGCCATCGGCGCGCACGAGGTCCACGGCCGCATCCTGCGGACCTATCTGGGCCTCGGTGGCACGACGTCGAGCCTCGGGCTTCCGATCACCGACGAGTACTCGGTCCCGGGCGGACGGGAGAGCACCTTTCAGTTCGGCAAGCTCCGCTGGAGCGCGGCGACGAACGCGGTCACGACACTGCCGGCCGGCAAGAACCGCACCGGCAAGAACGGCACCGGCGAGAGTGGCGTGGGTGTGGCGGGTGGCGCCGGCACCGCTCCCTGATCGTGTCCCGGGCCGGAGAGAACCGCCTCCGGCCCGACGGACACAACGATGGGTGACGGCGGCCTACCGTGGGTATCGCACCTACGCGGCGGAGAGGTGGTCGTATGACTACCGAACAACGACGGACCGCACCATGCGGGCAGAGTGATCCGCCGCGAGTACGACCGGGGAGGATGAGATGGCAGGAACACGGGTGGCACGCCCGCTGAACGGATGGCTCACCTTCGCCGCCGTCATCATGTTCATCGTCGGCTTCCACAACCTGATCTACGGCATTGCGTCCCTGCGCGACTACACCGTCGTGGTGAACAACCTCAACGGCGGGACCAGCGTGATCTACGCCGACACCACCTTCTGGGGCTGGTTGTGGATCGTGGTCGGCGTCGTCGAGATACTGATCGCCTTCGGCATCGCGGCCCGTAACGAGGCCGCCCGCTGGGGAGGTGTCGCAATCGCGACGATCAACGCCATCGGGCAGCTGGCGTTCCTTGCAGCGTTCCCGGTCTGGTCCCTCGTCATCATCGCGATCGACGTAGTCGTCATCTACGTACTGTGCACCTACGATGCTCCTCGGGCCAGAGCCGGGTACGAGGAGCCGTATCCGAGCGACCAGGCCGGGGTCTCCGCCGGGCGTGAGGCCGGAGTCGGTCGCCTCACCGAGACCGGTGGCACCCGGGTGATCTCCGGGGGCGGCGCCCGGCGCGAAGAGGGTCCGCGGCCGCCCACCACCGGCTGAACGGCGGCTCGCGGTCAGGCGGTCAGCTCGCGGTCAGGCGGTCAGCTCGCGGTTAGGGTGCCGGATCGGCCAGCCCCGCCCGCCAGGTGGCGCACCGCAAGGCGTAGTCGGTGAGATGACGGTCGGCGAAAACGCGGGCGTCCCAGTTCTCCGGCATCGCCTCGGCGAGATCACGCCAAAGGTAGGCCATGGCGGGTAGCCCGTCGGTCAGGACCAGCGGACGGGCCTCGTAGGCCTCGCCTTCGAAGGCATCGAGGATCGCCCGTTCCCGTGCGGCAAGCCCCAGGAGGACGAGGCCGGCGGTGGCCCGATCCGGCCCGTCCGCCTCGGCCGTGGGCACGAGGCCCGGATAGAGCCGACCACGCAGCCGGGCGGCCCGCCAGCCGGTGACCGTGGCGGGCCCCACCTCGGGTACGCGTCCGATGAGCGCCCGCACGACCTCGGGGAACAGCAGCGTCCTGTAGACGAACAGCGGGACCGCGCGCTCCGCCTCAGCCGATGACATGAGGCAACGGTAGTGCCCCGGCCGTGGCGGCCCACGGGTGACCGTCCACGGCCGGCATCCGGCTGGGAACCGGTCCTAGAGTGAGCAGACGTGAACGACAACGCGGCGCTGGCCGCCCAGGTTCGGACTGCTTCCCAGCTGACCGGGACATTCCTGCTCCGGTCGGGCCGGACAAGCACCGAGTACTTCGACAAGTACCTCTTCGAAGCCGACCCGGCGCTGCTCGCCGCGGTGGTGGCCGGGCTCACCGAACTGGTGCCGCCCGGCGCGGAGATCCTCGCCGGACTCGAACTCGGCGGAGTGCCCCTCGTGACTCTGCTCTCCCAGCGCACCGGCCTGCCCGCCCGGTTCGTCCGGAAGAAGGCCAAAGAATACGGCACCCGACGCATCGC
>NZ_CDWWXB010000001.1:53875-54934 GCF_977971855.1 Frankia sp. CoWAU3
CGACCCGGGTACTGCGGGATGCCGGAGCGGTCGTGGAACACGTGCTCTGTGTGATCGACCGGCAGGAGGGCGGCCGGGAGAGACTCGCCGAGCTCGGTCTGACGTTGCACCCCGTCCTGACCCGGGCGGACCTGGAGGCCGCAGCCGCGGACACCTGACCGCCCGGCGACGAGGACCATCCGCGGCCGCACATTCACAGGCCCGGAGCGATGCTCCGGGCCTGTGAATCCGAGCCTGTGTAGAAGCATGATCCCCGGGAACTCCGGGATGGTGGCAGGTGATGGATTCGAACCATCGTAGGCTGAGCCGACGGTTTTACAGACCGCTCCCTTTGGCCGCTCGGGCAACCTGCCTTCGTAGAGGAGCATACCGGTCCCGACGGAGCATCGTGATGCCGCACCGCACCGCCCCGCCGCGGCCGCCGACGATCGATTACAACGGTGAGTAGCGGCTCACGAGACGAAGGCCGCGCACCACGATCACGCACAGCACTCGACTCCACACGATCCTCACCCACATCGAACCGACCAGGAGGTCCGCACACGTGGCAGATCCATCCTTCGACATCGTCAGCAAAGTTGACGCCCAGGAGATAGACAACGCCGTCAACCAGACGGTCAAGGAAATCCGGACCCGCTTCGACTTCCGTGACACCGGCGCATCCGCGACGCTGTCCGGCGAGTCGATTCTGCTTGTAGCGAACACGGACGAGCGGGTCAAGGCAGTGCTCGACGTACTTCAGGAGAAGTTCGTCAAACGCGGCATTTCCCTCAAGGCCCTGACCTTCGACGAGCCCAAGCCGTCGGGCAGGGAGTTCCGGTTGCCCGTCACCGTTCAGCAGGGCATCGCGGAGGACAAGGCCAAGGCCATCGCCAAGAAGATCCGGACGGATGGCCCGAAGGGGGTACAGGCCCAGATTCAGGGTGATCAGCTACGGGTGACCGGGAAGAAGCGCGATGACCTGCAGCGCGTGATCCAGATACTCAAAACCGAGGACTTCGAAGTTCCCCTCCAGTTCGTCAACTACCGCTGACGCGACGGAAAAGCTGGAGACAGGGT
>NZ_CDWWXB010000001.1:55458-61143 GCF_977971855.1 Frankia sp. CoWAU3
TTGCGGCGGAACCTGGGGGGTTTGCTCCGCCGCGGTCCTGGTTGTGAACCAACGCCGTTTCGGCCGGCGGTTCGCGGTTAAAGCGTACTCCGAGTACTTCGGGGTGTTACCGCGACGACGCGCCGCGGACAACATCGTGGCCATCGGGTCCGGTCACCGATACGGATTCATGCGTGACATCTGTTCGAGACGCTCGATCCGCTCGTTCATGGGCGGATGGGTGGAGAACAGCTTCCCGACCCCCCCACCCCGGAACGGATTTGCAATCATGAGCGCGGCGGCGGGACCGAGCTTGGAGGTCTGCGGCAGGGGCCGCGCCGCGGTGCCGGCGTCCAGCTTGCGCAACGCGTTCGCCAGCCCGATCGGGTCACCGGTGAGCGTCGCGCCGGACTCGTCGGCCTGGTACTCCCGGGACCGACTGATCGCGAGCTGGATGATCGTCGCCGCGACGGGACCCAGGATCATCAGCAGCAGAAGCTCGAAGATGCCGGGACCGTCCTCATCGTTCCGCCCACCGAAAATAGCCAGGAACTGGGCCATGTTCGCCAGATAGACGATAACACTGGCGAGGGCACCGGCCACCGATGCGATCAGGATGTCCCGGTTGTAGACGTGGCTGAGCTCGTGACCGAGAACGCCGCGTAGCTCACGATCGTCCATAATCTCCATGATGCCCTCGGTGCAACAGACCGCCGCGTTTCGCGGGTTACGGCCGGTAGCGAAGGCGTTGGGCGCCCGGGTCGGGCTGAGGTACAGCCGCGGCATGGGCATCCGGGCATTGCGGGCGAGATCCCCGACGATCGCGTAGAGCCGGGGCTGCTCGACCTGCGTCACGGGATAGGCCCGCATGGCCCGCAGGGCTATCCGGTCAGAGAAGAAGTAGGCGAAGCCGTTCATACCGATCGCGAGCACGAGCGCGATGACCAGACCTCCGCGCCCGAACAGCGAACCCACCACGATGATGGCGGCGGACAGCACGCCCAGCAGCAGCGCGGTCTTCAGACCGTTGAAGTGGCGGTGTGGCATGGCGATCGAGTGTCCGTCCTGTCGAACCGGTACACCTGTCTCAACGCTACGGCGCTGGCCGAACGTTCCCGTCGGACGTGTGGCCGCCGCCCCCGACCCGTACGGCTGCCGGCCCGCGGCGGGCCTCGCCCGGTCGGTCGCCGGGCTCGTCCGGGACGGCTTCGCGCAGGCGTGCGACCACGGCCGGGGCGAGCAGCCCGACCCGTTCGAGCTCCTCCGCGGTGAAGATCGCCAATCGTCGGTACACGGCGGCGATCTGTGGATCCAGCTGGTCGAGCGCGGTCAGATGTGCCACGACGGTGCCGAGATCACCGCGTCGCACCGGTCCGGTCGACGCCGACCAGCCGTCGGTCAGGGTGTTCGCCAGCGATGCCCGCAGCAGCGGACCGAGCGCCGCGGCCGGATCCGGCACGCCCGCCGCGGCCAGCACCTCGCCGGCAGCCGCCACCAGGGTGGTCAGGAAGTTCCCGCCGAGCACGAGAGAGGCGTGGTAGAGATCCCGCCGGTCATCCGCGACGGGCAGAGCGATGCCGCCGACGTCTGTGACCAGGCGGCGGGCCAGCCCCTCGGCCACGGGATCGGCGGTGATCCCGAACGGGACACCGGCGAGGAGAGCGGAGTCCTCGATGATCCCCGGCAGGGTCATGATCGGATGAAGCGCGATACGGGCCGCGCCCACGTCACCGCCTGCCGCCAGGACGCCCAGGCCGTGGCGCCCACTGAGATGCACGAGTGTCCGGCCGGGTCCGACGGCTCCCGCCGCGACCAGGTCCGTGACGACCGGCCCGATCGCGTCATCGGGCACGGAGACGAGGAGGACCTCGGCCCGCCCGGCGGCCTCGGCCACCCCGCCGACCCACGCGTCCGGAAACAGGTTCACGGCCCTCGATCGGTGCCGCGGCGAGCGCACTCCCACGGCCACCACCGGATATCCGGCCGCTGCCAGGGCGAGGCCCAGCGCCGTGCCGGCCCGGCCCGGCCCGACGATTCCCACCTTCTCCCGCGGCCCGGCCTCCCGCGGCCCGGCACTCGCCGCCGTGGACGAAGGTGCGGCGTCGGGTCGACCGTCATCCGGGCCGCTCGCGGTATCCGACTGCTCGTGCGGGCGATGCGTCATGTACCGATGCTCCCCGTTCCGGAGCCGGCCGCTTCCGAGGGGGCCACCCGCCGACCCCGGCCACCCGCCGACCCCGGCCACCCGCACGGCCAGCATGCCCCGATGCCGGGGCTCACCGGACATACCGCCACAAGCCACTAAATAGCTACAATCGGTAACATCGCGGATCGGGCCAGGTCGCCGGCAAGAGCGAGCTCACCGCTCCGGGCGCCCGACGTAAAGATCACCCTGTCGATTCCCTGACAGGCCGGGCCTCCCCCGAAATTGTGGAAAGCATTACCGGAAGCGCATTGAACCGGATCCGGCCGATCACCTCCATCGGGCGGTACACCCCTTCTGACCAGCGATATCAGGGTCAAGACACGCCAGCCGGACGATCGCAACGACAAAGACTATATACGTAGAGTTGGCAAACAATCACCATACGGCGCGACGGCTACGGAGACCGAGGTCGATCGTCGATCGTCGATCGTCGACGAGGATGGAGCGATCGAACTCGGCGGCACGGTGCGCGCGCATCATTGATACGGCCGGTAGGCTGGAACGGTACCCGAGGAGGTCACTGAAGGTGTCAGAGCAGGTCAGGGAGAGGGAGACCCGCCGGCTCGACCGGGTCGTCGTGCGCTTCGCGGGCGACTCCGGCGACGGTATGCAGCTCACCGGAGAACAGTTCACCAGCGAGACGGCAGCATTCGGCAACGACCTGTCGACGCTTCCGGACTTCCCTGCCGAAATCCGCGCCCCAGCCGGCACGCCGGCCGGCGTGTCCGGCTTCCAGCTACATTTTTCCGATCACGACATTCTCACCCCGGGTGACGCACCGGACGTACTGGTTGCAATGAACCCGGCGGCCCTGAAGGCGAATCTGAAGGATCTGCCGCCGGGGGCCAATCTCATTGTCAACACCGATGCATTCACCGGCGGCAACCTCAAGAAAGCCGGCTATACGACGGATCCGCTGACCGACGGCACGCTGGATGCCTACACGGTGCATCGGGTGCCGCTCACCTCGATGACCATCAACGCGGTGCACGCCGCCGAGGGTGTCGGCGCCGGGGTCAACAAGAAGGAGGCCGAACGAGCGAAGAACATGTTCGCCCTGGGCCTCATGAGCTGGCTGTACCACCGGCCGACCGAGAGCACTGTCGGCTTCCTGGAGAAGAAGTTCGCCAAACGGCCCGAGATCGCCGCGGCGAACGTCGCGGCCTTCCGTGCCGGCTTCAACTACGGCGAGACCACCGAGTCCTTCTCGGTCACCTACGAGGTGGCGCCGGCCCGGATGAAGGCCGGTACCTACCGACGGATCACCGGGAACACGGCACTGTCCTACGGTCTGATCGCCGCCGGCGAGCTGACCGGCCTGCCGGTGTTCCTCGGCTCCTACCCGATCACCCCGGCCTCGGACATCCTGCACGAGCTGAGCCGGCACAAGCGGTTCGGCGTGCGGACCTTCCAGGCCGAGGATGAGATCGCCGGCATCGGCGCCGCGCTCGGTGCCTCCTTCGGCGGATCACTCGGCGTGACGACGACCTCCGGCCCGGGTGTCGCGCTCAAAAGCGAGACCATCGGCCTCGCGGTCAGTCTCGAGCTGCCGCTCGTGATCGTCGACATCCAGCGCGGCGGTCCGTCCACCGGCCTGCCCACCAAGACCGAACAGGCCGATCTACTCCAGGCGATGTTCGGCCGCAACGGCGAGGCTCCGGTTCCGATCGTCGCGCCGCGCTCCCCGGCGGACTGCTTCAACGCCGCGATCGAGGCCGCCCGCCTGGCTACCAAGTACCGCACGCCGGTGTTCCTGCTCTCCGACGGCTACCTGGCGAACGGCTCGGAGCCGTGGCTGCTGCCGACCCGCTCGGAGCTGCCGGACCTGAGTGTCGCCTTCGCCACCGAGCCGAACCACACCGGGCCGAAGGGGCCGGAGTTCTGGCCCTACCTGCGTGATCCGGAGACCCTCGCCCGGCCGTGGGCAGTCCCCGGCACGGCGGGTCTGGAGCACCGCATCGGCGGCATCGAGAAGTCGGACGGCCAGGGTGCCATCTCCTACGATCCGGCCAACCACGACCGGATGGTGCGGCTGCGCGCGGCGAAGATCGACGGTATCGCGAACGATGTCGCGCCGCTGGAGGTGGAGGACCCGTCCGGGCAGGCCCGGCTGCTCGTCCTCGGCTGGGGCTCCACCTACGGCCCGATCGCGGCCGGCTGCCGCCGGGTCCGCGCCAAGAGCATGCACGTCGCTCAGGCGCACCTGCGTCATCTCAACCCCTTCCCCGCCAACACCGGGGACATCCTGCGGTCGTACGACAAGGTGCTGATTCCCGAGATGAACCTCGGGCAGCTGAGGACCCTGATCCGGGCCGAGTACCTCGTCGACGCGATCGGCTACAACCAGGTTCGCGGGCTGCCCTTCAAGGCCGCGGAGCTGGCGGGCGTCTTGGAGGACGTGATCAACCAGTGACCGTCACGACGAATCGCAGCGGCATCAGTAACCGGCTACTCGACCTGGTGCCGGCCGCGCCGGCCCAGCAGAGCCGCAAGGACTTCACCTCCGACCAGGAAGTGCGGTGGTGCCCGGGATGTGGCGACTACGCCATTCTCGCCACCGTCCAGGGGTTCCTGCCTGATCTCGGGGTGGCCCGGGAGAACATCGTCTTCATCTCCGGAATCGGCTGTTCCTCACGGTTCCCGTACTATCTGCAGACGTACGGGATGCACTCCATTCACGGCCGGGCGCCGGCGATCGCCACCGGGCTCGCCGCCTCCCGTCCCGACCTGTCGGTCTGGGTCGTCACCGGGGACGGCGACGCCCTGTCGATCGGTGGGAACCACCTGCTGCACGCGCTGCGCCGCAACGTCAACCTGAAGATCCTCATGTTCAACAACCGGATCTACGGACTGACGAAGGGGCAGTATTCCCCCACGTCCGAGATCGGCAAGATCACCAAGTCGACCCCGTTCGGCTCGCTGGACCGGCCGTACAACCCCGTGTCGCTGGCGCTGGGGGCGGAGGCCACGTTCGTCGGACGGTCCATCGACTCCGACCGGGCGCACCTGACCTCGGTGCTGCGCGCGGCCGCGGAGCACCCCGGCACCGCCTTCGTGGAGATCTTCCAGAACTGCAACATCTTCAACGACGGCGCCTTCGACCCGCTCAAGGACCGGACCAGCCGGGACGACGTGACGCTGAAGCTGGCCCACGGCGAGCCCCTCGTCTTCGGCACCGAGGGCGACAAGGCCATTCGACGGGCGCCGGACGGCAGCCTCGAGGTCGTCCCGGCGGGCGGCCCGGACGTCCTCGTCCACGACGCCTGGGCGGCCGATCCGAGCCAGGCGTTCGCGCTGTCCCGGCTCACCGGTGACTCGCACGGCGTCACCCCGATCGGCATCTTCCGCGACGTCGACGCGCCGACCTACGACGAGGCGTTGAACGCCCAGATCGCCGACGCCAAGACCCGCCAGGGCGACGGGGACCTGATGTCGCTGGTCGCTGGTGGGGAGACCTGGACCATCGAGTGATCTGAAAGCCGTCCGCTGATCTGATCAGC
>NZ_CDWWXB010000001.1:61286-66810 GCF_977971855.1 Frankia sp. CoWAU3
CGGCCGGGCAGAGCCCGCATTACCACAGAACTATGTCATTGATAATGCCGCTTGGCAGCTATCTGCCGGGGAGTGCGCCGCTCCGGCACCTTCCGGTAAGGTGACATCGCGCGTGGGGGTGCCGTGTGGCCCGGGGGGGCTCACAACACCGATGCAGCCGGAGGCGCAGTGCGGGTTCATCGAGCCCTATGCCCGCGGTCCGTGGCGAGTCCGCGTTCGCCCAGGGGCACCATCAACATGACCGTTCCGATCACGGCCGGTCGCGCCGGGCAACCCCGCGACTCGGTCGGCGTCGTCGTCCGGACCGCTCCCGGAGGTCGCCGTGGGTAATCATTCGGCCGGTCGGCATTCACGCCAGCGCCAGGGAGCCGCCAGGCAGGCCACCGGCCGCCATTCGGCTGCGGCGCCGACGACCTCCACCGCGGCGGCCGCGTCGGTCCCACCGCCGACCCCGCCACGGCCCCCGGTCGCCCCACCCGGCGAGCTCGACACGATCACCGGCCCGCTGTCGGTGAGCACCTCCGCCCGCCAGGCCCGGGAGGCCACGGCCAGCCGGGTCGGCGATGCCGCCCAGCGTCGCCGGCCGCTGGACACGCTGTCCCGGACCGGCCGGCCACGGTTCACCATGACAGCCACGACAGCCACGACAGCCACCGCCGGGGTGCAAGCCGGCGGCGCCCTCGGCACCCTCTATGATCCCTTCCACGTTCCCGGGCCCGCCGCCCCCGCCGCGAGCCACCGGCCCGCCGACGTCCATCCGACGAACCCGCCCGCCGGGAGCCCCGGCCGGATGCCCGGCGCGCACCGGGCACCAGCCGATAGGCGAAGCAGCGGGCGGGTGCGGCTCGCCGCGGCGGGAACCGTCTTGCTCGCCGGGCTGTCCGCGCTGGTCGCCGGCGTAGCCCTGGGCGGCGATCCGACGGGCGCCACGACCGGCCCGAACGCCGGCGAGGCGCCTCGGGTCCAGTACACGGGTGGGGCCGCCTTCGGTTCCTCCCAGACGCAGGCCTCCCGCGACCGTCCGCAGGCCGCCTTGCCCACTCCGTCCCAGGCGCTGCTGGCGCCGAGCACGAGCCAGGCCGGCCTGGGCGCCCACCCTGGTAGTCCGTCCGGGCGGTCAGGTTCCTCCCACGCCACCGGCGAGGCCTACCTGGGCCCCGGCACCTCGCCGATCCCAATCGTGCCACTGACGCCGCGGGACGAGCTCAGCTCACCCAGCACGAGCCCCACCGACCTGCGTACCATCGCGCCCAGCCCGACGGAGAGCGCCGGCACGGCCACGACATCGCCGTCGCCGATCGACTCGTGGCCGTGGGGCGACCCGACCCCCTCGACGAGCCCGACGCCGACTTCGGCCGGTGGCTCCCTGCCGTTCCATCCAACGCCGATCGACGTCACTCCGCTGCTCGGGACATTTTTCGATACGCAGACCGGTGCCACGAAGGGCCACGCCGACCCAGCCGGAACCACATACACCTGTACGCAGTCCGCAACCACCGCCACGGCGGCGGTCGCGGCGGGACACTGACCCAGGAGGACCTGGCGACCTGGCCAGATCTCACCAGATCCGGCCAGGTCGCCGGATTTCCGGGCGCTCCCCGCGCCACGCTCAGCCGGTGCGGTCAACCACGAAGTCCGCGAGGGACTCCAAGGCGGTCTTCGCCGGATTGTCCGGCAACGACGCGAGGCATTCCCGCGCCCGGCTCGACCAGGAGATAAGTTCCGCCCGGGCCCGGGCCATGCCCACGTGGCCGCGTAGCAGATCGAGAGCCTCGCCCACCCGGTCCTCCGTGTTCCCGTCGCCGGGGGCGAATCCGGTGGTGATGAGCTCCCGGAGCCGTCCCGCCGCCCGGTCGTCGGCCTGCAGCGCGTAGAGCACCGGCAGGGTCGGGATTCCCTCCCGCAGATCCGTGCCGGGCGTCTTGCCGGAGTCCACCGGGTCCGAGACAACGTCGATGATGTCGTCGGACAGCTGGAAAGCCACCCCGAAAAGCTCCCCGAAGGTCGCGAGGGTGTCGACGGTGATCGGGTCGGCGCCCGCCAGCATGGCACCGAGCCGACCCGAGGTCGCGATCAGCGAGGCGGTCTTGTCCGTGATGACCCGCAGATAGTGCTCGACCGGGTCCTGCCCGGGCGCCGGGCCCACGGTCTCCCGGATCTGCCCCTCGCACAGGGTCGCGATCGTCCGGGCGAGGATGCGGGTCGCCTCCGGGCCGAGGTCCGCCGTGATGTCGGAAGCGCGGGCGAACAGGTAGTCCCCGGTGAGGATGGCGACCGTGTTCGTCCACCGCGTGTTCGCGGAGGCCGCTCCCCGCCGCCGCGGCGCCTCGTCCATCACGTCGTCGTGGTACAGCGTCGACAGATGGGTGAGTTCGATCGCCACCGCCGCCGGCACCACGCCGACGGCCTCGGGATCGGCGAACTGCGCCGCCAGCAGCACGACGATCGGACGGAAACGTTTCCCCCCCGCGTCGACAAGATAGCGGGAGGTCTCGGTCACGAAGGCGGATTCGCTGCGCACCGACTCGCGCAGCAGATCCTCCACCCGGGCGAGACCCACCCGCACGGCCTTTTCCAGATCAGGATCGGTCCTGATCCCCACGACGTCCAGCCCGATAGCGCTCATACCACCGTCAGCGTACGAAGCCGGACGTCGCGGCGGTCGTCGCGAGGTCCAGGAGTGGCTGTGGCGCTACTCCCAGTACAAGAGTAGCCACGGTACCGATGGCGACCGCGACGAAGGTCAGCGTCGGGCGGGTCACCACCACCGGCCCCTCGGCAAGCGGCTCGGAGAAGAACATCAGCACGATGACCCGCACGTAGAAGAAGGCGGCGATGGCGCTGCACACCAGTGCAACGACTACCAGCGGGGTGGCGTCCCCGGCGATCGCGGCCTGGAACACCGCGAACTTCCCGGTGAACCCGCTCGTCAGCGGGATCCCCGCGAGCGCGAGCAGCAGGAACGAGAACGTCCCGGCCAGCAGGGGCGAGGTCCTGCCGAGCCCCCGCCACTGGGACAGGTCACCGGCCTCGCCGTCGCCGGTACGGACCAGGGAGACCACGGCGAAGGCGGCGATCGTCGTGAAACCGTAGGTCACCAGGTAGAACATCGAGCCGCGCAGGCCGTCGGTGTTGGTGCCGGCGAGGCCCACCAGCAGGAACCCGGCGTGCGCGATCGCCGAGTAGGCCAGCATACGCTTGATGTCGCGCTGGGTCAGGGCGAGCACCGCGCCGACCACCATGGTGAGGATGGCGATCGTCCACAGGATTGGTCGCCAGTCCCAGCGCAGCCCTCCGAAGGCTACGTAGAAGACCCGCAACAGGGCACCGAACGCGGCGACCTTCGTCCCCGCCGCCATGAACGCGGTAACCGGCGTCGGCGAGCCCTGGTAGACGTCCGGCGTCCAGGAGTGGAACGGCACGGCGCCGATCTTGAAGAACAGCCCCACCGCCAGCAGCGCGAGCGACAGATAGAGGTAGGTGTCGTTCGCACCGGCGTTGCTGACCGCGTCCGCGACCGCCCCGAGCTCCACGCTGCCGGCAAATCCGTAGGCGAACGCGACGCCGTAGAGGAAGAAGGCCGAGGAGAACGCCCCGAGCAGGAAGTACTTCATCGCCGCTTCCTGCGACAGCAGCCGGCGGCGCCGGGCGAGCCCGGCCAGCAGGTACAGCGGCAACGAGAGGATCTCCAGCGCCACGAACATCACCAGCAGATTGTTCGAGGCAACGAAGAGCATCATCCCGGTGACCGAGAAGACCATCAGCGGATACGCCTCGGTCTGCACGTCTGCCGAGGTCTGCTGCGCCGTCGATCCCTTCGAGCCCGGGGTGATCGCGGCCGAGGCCACGATCGCCCCGCCGGACGAGTCAAGCTGGCGTTCGGCCACCAGCAGCACCGACAGCAGGGCGAAGACCAGGATCGTGCCCTGCATGAACAGGGTCGGCGCGTCGATCGCCAGCGCACCGGAGGCGAGGATGGCCTGCCGGCCGTGCAGCACCGCCACGGCCACGAGCGCGGCGACGAAGCCCGCACCCGCCAGGATCGGTTGGAAGGTCCGCCGGGCCCGCTTCGTGGCGAAGGCGTCGACGAGCACCCCGACGAGCGCGACCCCGAACACGATCAGGATCGGGCTGAGCGAGGAGTACTCGATCGACGGCGGTGTGATCATCGGGTTCGATCCCTGCGCCAGGAGAAGGTCGGGTGTGGCGCTCACGAGTGGCCTCCGGACTCCGCGGCCACCGAGTGCGTCGGAGCCGGGTCAGACTTGCCGATATCGGCGTAGGTCGCCGTCACCGTCGGCGTGATGATGTCGAGCAGCGGCTTGGGGTAGACCCCGAGCGCGACGATGAGCGCGACCATCGGGGCGACGACGAGCTTCTCGCGCAGGCTGAGGTCGACCAGGACCTTGTTCTCCTCGTGCACCACCGGTCCGGTCATCGTCCGCTGGTAGAGGTACAGGATGTAGATCGCGGCCAGCACGATGCCGGTGGTCGCGACGATCGCCAGCGGCCTGTTCCGGGTGAACGTCCCCACCAGCACCAGGAACTCGCTGACGAAGCTGTTCGTTCCAGGCAACGCCAACGACGACAGTCCGGCGACGAGGAACACCCCGGCAAGCACCGGCGTCACCCTGGCCAGGCCGCCGTAAGCACCGACGTCACGAGTGCCGCGGCGCGCCACCAGGAAGCCCACGACCATGAAAAGCAGGCCGGTGGACAGGCCGTGGTTGACCATGTAAAGCACCGCGCCGCTGCCCGCCTGGGAGGTGAAGGCGAAGGTGCCCAGCGCGATGAAGCCGAAGTGGGCCAGCGAGGTGTAGGCGACCAGCCGTTTCATGTCCCGCTGCCCGATGGCGAGCAGGGCGCCGTAGAAGATGCCGATCACCGCCAGACCAAGCACCAGCGGGGCGAAGTAGTCGGCCGCGTCGGGGAACAGCGGGATGCAGTACCGGATCAGTCCGAACGTGCCCACCTTGTCCAGTACCCCGACCAGCAGCACCGCGCCGCCGGTGGGCGACTGCGCGCCGGCGTCGGGCAGCCAGGTGTGGAACGGGAACAGGGGGGCCTTGATGGCGAACGCCAGGAAGAAGCCGAGGAACAGCAGCTTCTGCACCCCGGGGGTGATGTCCATCTGCCGCAGGGTGGCGAAGTCGAAGGTTCCGCTGCCGAGGTTGTCGGCGGAGACGACGTACAGTCCGATCACGGCAGCGAGCATCAGCAGGCCGCCAAAGAGGCTGTAGAGCAGGAACTTGACCGCCGCGTAGGAGCGCTGGGCCTGCTCCCGGACCGGGCCGTAGCTCCCGATGAGAAAGTACATCGGGATGAGCATCGCCTCGAAGAAGACGTAGAACAGGAAGACGTCGGTGGCGGCGAACACGCCGATCATCCCGGCCTCCAGCGCCAGCAGCAGCGCGAAGAACGCCGGGACCGACCGCCTGCTCCGCATCCCGGCGCCGTCCGCCCCGACGGCGGCCGCGCCGACGCCGTCCGCCCCGACGCCGTCCGCGCCGGTCGGGTCCGCCGC
>NZ_CDWWXB010000001.1:67164-76661 GCF_977971855.1 Frankia sp. CoWAU3
GCAGCGCGGCAAGCAGGATCAGCACCAGCGAGATGCCGTCGGCCCCCACCGAGTAGGAGATGCCGAAGGTTTTGATCCAGTCGTAGGACTGGGCGAACTGGAAGCCGGCCTTGTCCGGGTTGTAGGCCGCGGTCGCAAGGACCGCGAGCACCAGGACCGCCAGCGAGAGCCCGAGGGTGAGCTGCTTGGCGAGGGTCGACAGCCGGCGGGGCAGAGCGGCGACAACCACCGCACCCGCGGCCGGGACGATCAGCATGATCGTCAACCAGGGGACTGTGTGCATGTCAGCCCGCCCTCACCAGCAGCAGCGCGCCGACCACGAGGACGGCACCTCCCAACATCGACAGAGCGTAGGACCGGACGAAGCCGGTCTGGAGGCGGCGCATCCGCCCCGACAGGCCGCCGATGGCGGCGGCGCTGCCCCGCACGAGCCCGTCGACGCCGACGAGGTCCAGCCAGACCAGGAAACGGGTCAGGTACTGGCCGGGCCGCATCGCGACGGTCTCGTTGAAGGTGTTCGCGAACAGGTCGTGACGGGCGGCGACGGTGGCCAGGGTGACCTCGGAGTCCGGCGGGGCCGTCGCCTCGACCGGGCGCAGCTGGTAGCGCACATAGGCCCCGGCAAAGCCGCCGGCGGTGACCACCAGCGTGAGCAGGGTGAGGACGAGCGGCGAGAAGGTGTGGACACCCTCGACCCCCGCCCCGGCGACCGGTTCGAGCCAGTCCTGCAGCGAATGGCCGAGGACGAACAGGCCACCGGCGAGGAGCGAGCCGACGGCCAGCAGGATCATCGGACCGGTCATCGACCCCGGGGACTCGTGCGGATGCCGAGCGTGCTCGCCCTCCGTCGTCCAGCGCGGCCTGCCGTGGAAGGTCATCAGAAACAGGCGGGACATGTAGAAGGCGGTGATGCCCGCGCCCAGCAGCGCGATCGAGCCGAGCAGGTATCCCGACGTCCCGCCCTTGTCGAAGGCGGTCTCGATGATCCGGTCCTTGGTGAAGAAGCCGGAGAACCCGGGGAACCCGATGATCGCCAGGTAGCCGACACCAAAGGTCACCCAGGTGATCTTCATATGCCGCCAGAGCCCGCCGTAGTGACGCAGGTCCTGGTCGTCATTCATCGCGTGGATCACCGAGCCGGATCCGAGGAACAGACCGGCCTTGAAGAAGCCGTGGGCGAGCAGGTGCATGATGCCGATCGCGTAGCCGGCCGGTCCCAGCCCCACCGCGAGGAACATGTACCCGATCTGGCTGACTGTCGAGTAGGCCAGCACCTTCTTGATGTCATCGTAGGCACAACCGATGACGCAGCCGATCAGGATCGTGACCGCCCCGACGATCACCACGACGGTACGGGCGGCCTGCGTCTCGTTGAAGATCGGCCCGGCCCGCACGATGAGATAGACCCCGGCGGTGACCATGGTCGCCGCGTGGATGAGCGCGGAGATCGGGGTCGGGCCCTCCATGGCGTCCGGCAGCCAGGCCTGCAACGGGAACTGGCCGGACTTGCCGCACGCAGCGAGCAGGAGCAGCAGCGCGATCGCGGTGATCGTGCCGTAACCGATGACGCCCGCGGCGGCCGAGCCGAACACGTCGGCGTAGCTCGTCGACCCGACGGTGGCGAACATGAACATGATCGCGAGCGCCAGCCCGACGTCCCCGACCCGGTTCATGTAGAAGGCCTTGTTCGCCGCGGTGGCGGCGGCCGGCTTGTACTCCCAGAACTTGATGAGCAGGAAGGACGACAGCCCGACCAGCTCCCAGCCGGCGTAGAGCGACAGGAAGTTGTCGCCCAGAACGAGCAGCAGCATCGACGCCAGGAAGAGATTCATGTAGGCGAAGAACTTCCGCCGGGCCGGGTCATGCGCCATGTAGCCGATCGAGTAGATATGGATCAGCGTCCCGACCCCGGTGATCAGCAGCACGAAGACGACCGAGAGCTGGTCGACCAGCAGACCGACGTCCACCCGGAAACCGTTGACCGGAATCCAGGAGTACAGCTGCTGGGACAGCGCCCGATCGTCACCGGGGCGGTCGAGCAGGCCGGCGAACAGCACCAGACCGATCACGAAGCTGGCGGCGGAGGTCAGTGTGCCGAGCAGATGCCCGAACCCGTCGGTCCGCCGGCCGCCGAGCAACAGCACCGCGGCTCCGGCCAACGGAAGCGCGATGAGCAGCCAGGTCAGCGAGAAGACCCCCGACGCGGCCGCATAATGGATCTTGCTGCCGCCATGTTCGGCGGCAGCGAGCAGAAGCGGGTCAGCGTTCATCGCGACTCCGCCGCGGATGCCATTGGCGATAATGCGTCACTGCAGTGTCGTCCGTTCTTCCGTGGCCGACGGCCGGTCGCAGCCGCGTTCCGGCGGCGGGGGCGGACCGGGGAGTCCACCCGACCCGGTCCGCGGTGGGAGTGCTGGTCAAGATCTGGTGCTCGCGCTCGTACTCGTGCTTGGCTGGGATCTAGTACTTCAGCAGGTTCACGTCATCCACCGACGCCGAGCGACGGGTTCGGAAGATGCTGAGGATGATGGCCAGGCCGATGACGACCTCGGCCGCGGCGACGACCATGACGAAGAAGGCCATGATCTGCCCGTCGAGGGTCCCGTGAATGCGGGAGAACGTGACCAAGGTCAGGTTCACGGCGTTGAGCATGAGCTCCACCGACATGAACACGACGATCGCGTTGCGCCGGACGAGGACCCCGACCGTGCCGATGGTGAACAGTAGCGCGGAGAGGATCAGATAGTTCGCGGGGTTCATCGACCGTCCCCCTTACCGGCGCCGACGGGCGCCGAGCCGTCCGCGTCCCGGGAGATGCCGCCGCCCGGCTCGTCGGGCGTCCCGGGGACGCCCCCGATGCCCGAGGCGCGCCCGCCGCCCGGCAACAGCCCTGGCGTGTCGGCGGAGTCATGCCGGGCGAAGACGCCCGGCCCGGGCAACGGGGTGACCTGACGGCCCTCGGTGAAGCGCCGCCGCATCCACTCCCGCTGGCTGATCCGGCCGCCTTCACGTTCCCGGTGGCCGAGGACCATCGTGCCGATCGCGGCGACGACGAGCAGCGCCGAGATCGCCTCGAAGACGAAGACGTAGTCGGTGAACAGCAGACGACCGATCGCCTGGACGTTGCCGCCGGTGTTCGCCTCGGACAGGCCCTTGGCGCTCCCGCCGTCGATCGCCGAACCGATCGGGAAGGCCAGCAGGCCCGCGAAGCCGAGGCCGAAGACGATCGCGCCGAGGCGCTGACCACGGATGGTCTCCACCAGCGAGTCGGACGAGTCGACCCCGACGAGCATCAGCACGAACAGGAACAACACCATGATCGCGCCCGCGTAGACGATGATCTGCACAAACCCGAGGAACGGTGCCTCCTGGATCAGGTAGAACACCGCGACGCAGAACAGGTTGGCCACCAGCAGCAACGCCGAGTGCACGGCGCTGCGGACCATCACCATGCCGAGTGCGGCCAGCACCGCGACCGGGGAGAGAATCCAGAAGGTCGCGGCCTCACCGGTGGAGGTGCTGGTGATGTCCCCCGCCGCGGCGAGGATCTCGTGGTTCATCGTGGTCGCTCCGAACCGGCGCCGTGGGCGGGAACCTCATCCGCCCGGGAGTGCTCGCCCGCCGTCCGCCGGGCGATGACGTCAGCTGCCTCCAGCTCCCCGGCCTGCCCCGAGGCCTGCTCTTGCCCCGAGACCTGCCAGGGCAGCGGGGCTTCGGGGTGGCGAGTGTAGTAGTCGGTCTCGCTGGAGCCGAGCCGCATCGGATGCGGCGGCGCCTCCATACCCTCGCGCAGCGGAGCGAGCAGCTGTTCCTTGGTGAAGATCAGATCCTGTCGGCTGTCGTCGGCGAGCTCGTAGTCGTTGGACATCGTCAGCGCCCGGGTGGGGCAGGCCTCGATGCACAGCCCGCACAGGATGCACCGCAAGTAGTTGATCTGGTAGACGCGGCCGTACCGCTCGCCCGGGGAGTACCGCTCGGCCTCGGTGTTGTCCGCGCCCTCGACATAGATCGCATCGGCCGGGCACGCCCAGGCGCACAGCTCGCACCCGACACACTTCTCCAGGCCGTCGGGATGCCGGTTGAGCTGGTGACGGCCGTGGAAACGCGGAGCGGTCTCCTTTTTCTCCTCCGGGTACTGCTCGGTCGTCGGCTTCTTGAACATCGTCCCGAAGGTGACGCCGAACCCCTTGTACGGGTCGAGGATCCCCATGACTCAACGCTCCTGACGCGGACCGGGGTCCGCGGGGATGACAGTGGACGACCCGTTGGCCGAGGCACCGGCGGACACCGCCGGACGACCCCGTCCGGCGGCCTGCGGTGGGGGGGGCCACGGGATGCGGTCGAGGCTCGGCGCCTCGGCCAGCTTGCGCTGCTCGGCCTCCTCCAGCTCCCGTTGGTGCCTCGCGCCGCCGGGATCGATGAGCGCGACGATCAGCAGGATGCCGACGACCACGCCGAACCCGACGAGCCAGGGCGTGCGGTCGTCCACGTGCTTCTGGTAGACGCGGAAGGTCGCGACGGCCAGCACCCAGACCAGACCGACCGGGATGAGCACCTTCCAGCCGAAGCTCATGAACTGGTCGTACCGCAGCCGCGGCAGCGTCCCGCGCAGCCAGATGAAGAAGAACAGGAACGCCAGCAGCTTGAGGACGAACCAGATCAGCGGAACCCAGCCGGAGTTCAGACCGGACAGGCCGGGGATGGGCGGAGGCTGCCAGCCCCCGAGGAACAAGGTCGTCGCGATCGCCGAGACGGTGACCATGTTGATGTACTCGGCCAGGAAGAAGAACGCGAACTTGATGGAGCTGTACTCGGTGTGGAACCCGCCGACCAGTTCGCCCTCGGCCTCGGGAAGGTCGAAGGGGGTCCGGTTCGTCTCGCCGACCATCGAGATGCAGTACAGGACGAACGACGGCACCAGCACGATGTACCAGCGACCCGACTGGCCCGCCACGATGCCGGAGGTCGACAGCGTGCCGGCGTAGATGAACACCGCGACGAACGCGAGCCCCATCGCGACCTCGTAGGAGATGATCTGCGCGGCCGAACGCAGCGAGCCGAGCAGCGGGTAGGTGGACCCGCTCGACCAGCCCGACAGGATGAGCCCGTAGACGCCGAGGGAGGCGGCCGCCAGCAGATAGAGCACGCTCACCGGCAGGTCCGCCAGTTGCAGCGTGGTCCGCTCCCCGAAGATCGAGACCTCCGGGCCGAAGGGGATCACCGCGAAGGCGAGGAACGCCGGCACCGCGGAGACGATCGGCGCCAGGATGAAGATCGGCTTGTCGGCGAGTACCGGGATGAGGTCTTCCTTGAGCATCAGCTTGGCGCCGTCGGCGAGGCTCTGCAGCCAGCCCCTCGGGCCGTGGCGGTTCGGGCCGACCCGCTGCTGCATCTTCGCGACGACCTTGCGCTCGAACACGATCGCGAACAGCGTCATCAGCAGCAGGAAGGCGAACACCGCCACGGCCTTGAGCAGGATCAGCCAGAACGGGTCGTCGGCGAACGCGTGCAGGTCCGGATCCGCGGCCGCGGCCCAGACGAGCGTGGACGGGGTGGCGCTCATGCGCGGCCTCCGGGAGTGTCGTCCCCGGCGGGGGTACCGTCCTCGGCAGGGGGATCGTCCTCGGCGGGGCCCACCCGGACGAGGACCCCGGCGTCCCCGGCGAGCGCCCGGCGCACGTGTGAGCCCGGCGAGTGGGTCGGCACCCAGACCACCCGGTCGGGCATCGCCGTGACCTCGACGGGCAGGGTGATCGAGCCGCGGGAGGCCGTGATGGTCACCCGCCCCCCGGCCACGGCGCCGATCTCGGCGGCGGTCGCGGCGGACAGGCGGGCCACCGCCGGGCGCGCGGTGCCCGCCAGGTAGGGCTCGTCGGCCTGCAGAGCGCCGTCGTCGACGAGCTGGTGCCAGGTCGCGAGCACCGCCTCACCCACCCCCGCGACGGGCGGCTCGGCGATCGGCTCCGACGGGGCGGGCACCCGGCTCACGCCGTCGCCGGCCCGACCCAGGGCGCGCAGCTCGCGGGCGGCCGCGCCGGCGTCGGGCAGGCCGAGGTCGAGGCCCATCTCGGCGGCAAGCAGGTGCAACACCCGGACGTCTGGCAGGGCCGGGGTGTCCAGGGCCCGCTGGAACGGTCGCAGCCGGCCCTCCCAGTCGACGAACGAGCCAGCCTTCTCCGCCACCGGGGCGATGGGCAGCACCACGTCCGCGACCTCGGCGATCGACGACCGGCGCAGCTCGATCGAGACGCAGAACGGCATCCGGGCGAGCGTCGCGAGCGCACTCGCCGGATTCGGCAGGTCCTCCGCGTCGACGCCGGCGACGATCATCCCGTCGAGCCGCCCGGCCGCGGCGGCAGCCAGCATGCCGTCGGTGTCGCGGCCGGGCGCGCCGGGCAGCGGACCCCCCCAGACCTCCTCGACCTCGGCGCGCCCGGCGGCATCCGTGACCGGGCGACCGCCGGGCAGCAGCGAGGGAAGCAGCCCGGCCGAGACCGCGCCGCGGTCACCGGCCCGCCGCGGAACCCAGGCGAGCGAGGCACCGGTCGCCTCGGCCCGCCGGACGGCCGCGGACAGGGCCCCGGGGAACTCCGCGGCCCGCTCGCCCACCAGGATCACCGCCCCCGGCGCCCGCAGGGCCTGCGTGGTCGGTGCTTCCGGCCCGCCCCGGTCGGGGGCGGCGAGCGCGTCGAGGACGGCCGCCTCCCCGCCCGGCCGCGTCGGCACGAGGGTGCCGGCGAGCTTGGTCAGCCCCCGGCTCGCCAGGGGGGCGAGCGCGTGCACGGCCGCGCCGTGCTTGTCCACGGCCTTACGCAGCCGCAGGAAGACGATGGGCGACTCCTCCTCCGGTTCGAAGGCCACCAGGAGCACGGCCGGGGCCGCCTCGAGATCGGCGTAGGTGACGCCGATGCCGGTACCGGCGACGGCATACCCAAGGAACTGCTCCTCCTCGGCGGAGTGCGGCCGAGCCCGGAAGTCCACGTCGTTGCTGGCCAGCGCCACCCGGGTGAACTTCGCGTAGGCGTAGGCGTCCTCGCGGGTCAGCCGCCCGCCGGTGAGCACCCCGACCCCGCGCCGGTCCCGGCACTCGGCCAGCCCCCGCGCGGCGTACTTGAGCGCCTCGCTCCAGGAGGCCGGGACGAGCTGCCCGGTGTCGTCGTCGCGGATCAGCGGGGTGGTGAGCCGATCGGCCACGCGCGCGTAGGTGAAGGCGAACCGGCCCTTGTCGCAGTTCCACTCCTCGTTCACCGCCGGGTCGTAGCCGGCGAGGCGACGGGTCACCCTGCCCCGGCGGTGGTCGGTGCGCAGGGAGCAGCCCGACGCGCAGTGCTCGCACGCCGTGGGCGTGGAGACCAGGTCGAAGGGCCGGGCCCGGAAGCGGTAGGCGGCGCTGGTCAACGCCCCCACCGGGCAGATCTGCACGGTATTGCCGGAGAAGTAGGAGGAGAACGGCTGCCCGTCGCTCACCGCGACCTGCTCGGCGGCGCCCCGCTCGAACAGCTCGATGAACGGGTCCCCGGCGATCTGGGCGGAGAACCGGGTGCAGCGGGCACACAGCACGCAGCGCTCCCGGTCCAGCAGGATCTCGGTGGAGATCGCCAGCGGCTTCGGGTACACCCGCTTGGTCTCCTTGAACCGGGAGACCGCGCCGCCGTTCGCCATCGACTGGTTCTGCAGCGGGCACTCGCCGCCCTTGTCGCAGATCGGACAGTCGAGCGGATGGTTGAGGAGCAGGAACTCAAGCGTGCCGGCCTGGGCCTTGCGGGCGACCGGCGAGGTCAGCTGGGTCTTCACGACCATGTCGGCGGCCACCGTCGTGGTGCAGGAGGCGACCGGCTTGCGCTGGCCCTCCACCTCGACGATGCACTGCCGGCAGGCTCCGACTGGGTCGAGGAGCGGATGGTCGCAGAACCGCGGGATCTCGATGCCGAGCAGCTCGGCCGCGCGGATGATGAGGGTGCCCTTGGGCACGCTCACCGACAGCCCGTCGATGGTGAGGGTGATGAGGTCGGGTGCGGCCGGCTGGGCCGGCTCGGAGGCGCGAGGCCTGGATGGGGCGACGGTCATGATGGTCAGTGCGCTCCCGCGTAGGCACCCGGGGCGGACGCGGGCGAGCCGTCGCCGGCCGTGGCGTCTCCCGGGGTGGGGTTCGGCTTCGTGGTCACCGCACTCACCGGGATGAACTCGTCCCGGAAGTACTTGATCCCCGAGACGATCGGGGAGGTGGCCCCGTCGGCCAGCGCGCAGAATGCCCGGCCGAAGATGTTGTCGCAGGCGTCGACGAGGGTGTCCACGTCCTCGGCGTCGCCTTGGCCCCGTTCCATCCGGGACAGGATCTGCACCATCCAGCTGGTGCCCTCGCGGCACGGAGTGCACTTGCCGCACGACTCGTGCGCGTAGAACTGGGTGAGCCGGCGGACGACCTTGAGCATGTCGACCGTGTCATCCATGATCATGAGTGCGGCCGTGCCAAGCAGCGACCCGGCCTCCTGCATGCCCTCGAAGTCGAGCGGCGCGTCGAGGTGCTCGGCGGTCAGCATCGGGGTGGACGACCCGCCCGGGGTCCACGCCTTGAGCCCGCGACCGCCCCGCACGCCGCCGGCCAGGTCGAGCAGCTCCCGCAGCGTGGTGCCCATCGGGGCCTCGTACTGGCCAGGCCGGGTCACGTGCCCGGACAGGCTGTAGATCTTCGGCCCGGGCGAGCGCTCCCGGCCCATTGACCGGAACCAGTCCACGCCGTAGTTCACGATGTACGGCACCGACGCGATCGTCTCGACGTTGTTGACCACCGTCGGGGAGGCGTACAGGCCGTGCGTCGCGGGGAACGGCGGGCGCAGCCGCGGCTGGCCGCGACGGCCCTCCAGGGAGTCGAGCAGGGCTGTCTCCTCGCCGCAGATGTAGGCGCCCGCGCCGGAGTGCACGACGAGGTCGAGGTCGAAGCCGCTGCCGAGGATGTCCCGGCCGAGGTAGCCGGCCCGATAAGCCTCGGCCACGGCGGCCTGCAGCCGACGGGCCGCGTGGATCAGTTCGCCGCGCAGATAGACGAACGCCCGGCTGGCCCGCACCGCGTAGGCCGCGATGATGATCCCCTCGATGAGCGAGTGCGGGTCCGCCATCATCAGCGGCGCGTCCTTGCAGGTGCCCGGCTCCCCCTCGTCGGCGTTGATGACGAGGTAGTGCGGCCTGCCGTCGCCCTGCGGGATGAAGCCCCACTTCATCCCGGTGGGGAAGCCGGCGCCGCCGCGCCCCCGCAGCCCGGAGTCCTTTACCAGCTTGATGAGGTCGTCCGGGGCCATCGCGAAGGCGGTGCGCAGCGCGGTGTAGCCGTCGAGGCGGGCGTAGGTCTCGATCGTCCACGACTCCGGCGTGTTCCAGCGCCGGGTGAGGACCGGGGTGACGGGCATTGTCAGCTCCCCTTCCGTTCCGAGGAGGCCGGGGTCGTCGGCGCTGGAACCACCGCGGGCGGCGGCCCGGCGGGCGGTGGGGCAGCAGGCGGT
>NZ_CDWWXB010000002.1:0-1776 GCF_977971855.1 Frankia sp. CoWAU3
AGGTCACATGCCGAACGACCGGAAGGTCTTGACACTGAGCACGTTGTGGTCTTCGCCGATCCGGCGGCCACTCGATCGATCAGCCGGCTTCGCCCAACAGCGCGTCGACGAACGCCTCCGGCTCGAAGGGAACAAGATCGTCTGGGCCCTCTCCCAAGCCGATCAGTTTCACCGGCATACCGAGCTCGCGCTGCACGGCGATGACGATCCCGCCCTTGGCCGTACCGTCCAGCTTGGTCAGCACGACTCCGGTGAGATCAACCGCCTGCGTGAACACCTGCGCCTGGACAAGCGCGTTCTGACCGGTTGTGGCGTCGAGCACGAGCAGCACCTCGTCGACCGGACCGTGCTTGCCCACCACTCTTTTAATCTTCGCCAGCTCGTCCATCAGACCTGCCTTGGTGTGCAGCCGGCCGGCGGTGTCGATCAACACGGTGTCCACGCCGCTCTGCGTGCCCTGTCGGACCGCATCGAACGCCACCGACGCCGGGTCACCCCCCTCGGCCCCGCGGACCGTGATCGCGCCGACCCGTTCACCCCAGGTCTGAAGCTGATCCGCGGCCGCGGCACGGAACGTGTCCGCCGCGCCCAGCACGACCGTACGCCCGTCCGCGACCAGCAGCCGCGCGATCTTTCCACAGGTCGTGGTCTTACCCGTGCCGTTGACACCGACGACGAGCACGACGGCGGGACGATCCGGGGCCGTCGTGCGCAGCGATCGGTCGGTCGTCGTACCGATCTGGGCGAGCAGCTCGTCGCGCAGCATCGCCCGCACATCCGCGGGCGTGCGGGCACCGAGCACCTTCGTGCGTTCCCGCAGCGCGGCGACCAGCTCGGTGGTCGCCGTGACCCCGACGTCGGCGAGGAGCAGTGTCGCCTCCACGTCTTCCCACGCGTCCTCGTCGAGATTGTCGCCGGATAGCAGGGAGAGCAGTCCGCGACCGAGCGCGTTCTGCGAACGAGCCAGCCGCAGGCGCAGCCGGACGAGGCGGCCGGCGGCCGGCGGCGGTGCCTCCGGTGGGATCCGCTCCTGGACCGGGATCCCCGGCGCGGCCGGTATCTCGGCGGGCGGGGCGCCGACGCCCTCGCTCTCCGTCGGGGATGGCGGCAGCACATCGGGAAGACCGATGTCGTCGACCGTCCTGGTCGCCGAATCGCGGGGTACCTCGGCGTCGTCACCGACCCCGGGACGGTAGTCGGCGCCCGGGCGCCGGCCTTCCTCGGTGGATCGGCGGGGGCGTCGACGCAGGGCCGTGCCGGCCACCAGGCCCACGGTGGCCAGTACGACGACGGCGATGACGACGATCAGGATGAGGAGCTCCACGTACCGATCCTGACAGATGACGCCACAAGGCCGTGGCGCTCGCCCGGCGGGAGGGCGGCGGCGTCAGAGCACCGCCCGCTCCCGCAGCCGCTGACTGATCACTGTCGTCACCCCGTCGCCCCGCATGGCCACGCCGTACAGGGCGTCAGCGATCTCCATCGTCCGCTTCTGGTGGGTGATGATGATCATCTGCGACTTCTCACGCAGACCCTCGACGGCCTCGAGCAGCCGGCCGAGATTGCGGTCGTCCAGAGCTGCCTCGACCTCGTCGAGCACGTAGAAGGGCGAAGGGCGGGCCCGGAATATCGCGAGCAGGAGAGCGAGTGCGGTCAGTGAACGCTCCCCGCCGGACAACAGCGACAGACGCTTCACCTTTTTTCCCGGCGGCCTCGCCTCGACCTCGATGCCCGTGGTGAGCATGTCATCAGGATCGGTGAGCACCAACCGGCCCT
>NZ_CDWWXB010000002.1:2089-20635 GCF_977971855.1 Frankia sp. CoWAU3
TCCGCGAACGCGACGGCGAAGACCTCACGCACCCGCAGATCAACCTCCTCGACGACCAGCAGAAGATCCCGGCGGGTACTCTTGATGTCTTCGAGCTGCGCGGACAGGAACGCGGCCCGCTCCTGAAGCGCGGCGAACTCCTCGAGGGCCAGGGGATTCACCCGCCCCAGCCGGGCCAGCTGCTTCTCCGCGGTGGCGGCCCGGGCGCTCTGCTCGGCTCGATCGAACGGCACCGCGGTGCCGTCGGGCTCATCCGGCGGGACCAGCGTGTCCGGGCCGAACTCGGCCACCAGGTCATCGGCGTCGATGCCGTGCTCCTCCAGAGCCTTGGCTTCCAGGGTCTCCACCCGCAGCCGCTTCTCCGCTCGGGCCAGCTCGTCGCGATGGGCGGCGTCGCGCAGCGCCGCGAGTTCGGTGGCCAGAGCGCGCCCCTGGTCACGCACCCCGACCAGCTCCGTCTCGGCGGCCTTGCGCAGTGCGTCGGCCTCCTCCCGCTCCGCCGCGGCGCGAGCCAGGGAATGGTCCAGTCGGTCGAGAGCGACCTGAGCCGCATCCCCCATCGCCGTCGCGACGGCAGCCTGCCGCTCGCGGACCTCGTGCCGACGGGCTGCCGCGGCCCGTGCCGCCCGCTCGTTCGCCGCCGCGCGGATCAGTCCGTCGGCGCGTCCCTGCAGGCCTCGCACCCGCTCCTCGCTGGTACGGACGGCCAACCGGGCCTCGACCTCGGCGGCGCGCACGGCGGAGGTAGCCGCGACGAGCCGGTCTCGTTCATCCGGAGCCCGCTCCCCCGCCTCCGGCTGCTCCGATGTCGCGGCGAGCGACGCCTCGAGCTCGGTCAACGCTCCGTATGCCCGATCACGGGCTGTTTCGGCCCGTGATCGGGCGCCCTCCAGCCTGGCGATCTCGGATGCCGCGGCCCCTCCCGAACGATCGAGCCGCGCCATCTGCTCGGACAGCGCCCGGTGCCGGGCATCGGTCCCGTGCAGCGCCGCCAGTGCCGCATCGATGGCGGTACGAGCCCGGGTCACCTCGGCACGCGCGGGCTCGAACGCCTCGTGGGCGGACTCGACGCGACGGGTCGCCTCCGCCACGCCGGCCTCGGCCTCGTCCGCCGCGGCCTGCAGTTCGATCGCGGACGGCGGGTTCGCGCTGCCACCGATAGAGAGGGGGGCACCGATGACGTCGCCGGCTCGGGTGACCACCCGCAGGTCGGGGCGCAACGCCGTGGCCCGCTCGGCCGCCGCCAGATCCTCGACCACGACAGTCCGGGCGAGCAGGGACGACACGGCGGTACGGAACCGATCGTCACCGATCTCCACCAGGTCCAGCGCGGCAACGGCACCGGCCGGGAGCGGACCGCCGGCGCTGGCCGCCCCCGGGACGATCGCCGCGCTGCCGGCAGCGCCGGCGCAGGCGTCAGGCTCATCCGCGACGGTGACGGCGGCCACCAGCGCTGCTCGGCCGGCATCCGTTTCCCGCAGCCACGCAAAGGCCGCCATGGCGTCCCCCGACGTGCCGACGAGCAGGGCGTCCGCCGCCGGGCCCAGCGCCGCGGCGATGGCCGCCTCCGCGCCGGCGGTCACGCTCAGGACGCCGGCCAGCCGGCCGATCACCTCAAGGGTCGGATCCGGTGCCGGAGCCGAGTCCTCCGCCGTGTTCGAGGCGGTCTGCCCGGTCTGCGCGCCGGTAGCAGCCCTCAACAGTGCCGCGGCTCCGTCGGCCGGTGAGAGGGAGAGGTGCAGCGCGTCGCATCGCGCGGCCCAGGATGCGCGGTCACGCTCGGCGCTACGCTCCTCACCGCGCAGGACCTCGAGCCGCTCGGCGGCAGCGGCATGCACCGCCACGGCCGCGCTGTACTGCTCGGCGAGATCCTCCCGTGCGCTCCCCATCCGAGAGAGTTCGATCTCGAGGGCCGAACGTGACGCCGAGGTCTCGGTCTCCCGCTCCCGCGCGGCGTCGAGTGCCTCGGTCGTCCGTGCTATCTCGTTCTCGGCACTGGTGGCACGGGACCTGGCGGCCTCCACCTGGCCGGCAAGGCGCGCGATCTCCTCACGGCGAAAAGACGCCGCGCGTGCCGCGGCGATCAGTTCCTTCTCCTCCTGAGCGAGCGCGGCCTCGAGATCGGCACGCCTGGTGACCACCTCGGCGAGCAGATCCCGATCACGCTCCAACCGCTCGGTGAGGGCGATTTCCTGCTCCCGGACCGCCGTGGCCTCCTGTTCCAGTTCCTCGGGGTCGCGGCGCCCACGTACGTCGTCGGTCGCGGCACGCAACAGGCGACCCCGTTCGACGGCGAGGGAACGGGTGCCCCGCAGCCGTTCCCGCAGGGATGCCAGGGCGTACCAGGTCTCCTGGGCGCCGGTGGCGCGCGGAATGATCGCCGTCAGGTCGGCCTGCAGCTGCTCCTCACGGCGGGCTGCCGCGGCGTGAGCGGCCTCGGTGGTCGTCAGCCGCGCCCGCAATGCCTCCTCGTCCGCGAGGTCGGAGGTGATCGCGACCTGGGCACGATGGAGATCGTCGGCGAGAAGGCGCAGGCGGGCGTCCCGTAGCGAAGCCTGAATCACACCGGCCTTACGGGCGATCTCCGCCTGCCGACCGAGCGGCCCTAACTGCCGACGCAGTTCGGCGGACAGATCGGTGAGGCGGGTGAGGTTCGCCGACATCGCCTCGAGCTTGCGGAGTGCCTTCTCCTTGCGTTTACGGTGTTTGAGGACGCCGGCGGCCTCCTCGATGAACGCACGGCGATCCTCCGGGCGCGCGTGCAGGACCGCGTCGAGCTGGCCCTGGCCGACGATCACGTGCAACTCTCGGCCGATACCCGAGTCGCTCATCAGTTCCTGGATATCCAGCAGGCGACAACCGGTACCGTTGATCGTGTATTCGCTCTCGCCGCTGCGGAACATCAGTCGCCCGATGGTCACCTCGGTGTACTCGATGGGGAGCGCGCCGTCCGAGTTGTCGATCGTCAGAAGTACTTCGGCGCGCCCCAAGGCCGGGCGAGCGGGTGTGCCCGCGAAGATGACATCGGACATAGTGCCGCCACGTAGGGCCTTGGCACCCTGCTCCCCCAGTACCCAAGCGATGGCGTCAACGACGTTACTCTTGCCCGACCCGTTGGGCCCGACCACGCAGGTTATTCCCGGCTCGAGATGCAGGGAGGTCGAGCTCGCAAAGGACTTGAAGCCCCGCAGGGTCAGGTTCTTGAGATGCACCAGTCTCCGGAGCGCTGGAAGGGTTCACCGGCTCGACCCGGGATGGCCGGACTCAGCCGACGTTCGACAGAGCCATCCTAGTCGGCCACCCGAAGCACCCAGCAGGCTACGCTCCGAAAAAACGAAGAAGGCGAGAAGTGAGGTTGCCCGGCTCTTCCTGGACATAGAGCCGCCAAAGTGATCCGAGACACACGGGCAACATCACTGGGCAGAGACGAGCCAGCCGGGAAAACGACCGATTCGATGGTCTCAGCGATCATGAAGTCCGTAGAGACGGAGCCTTGCCCACGTAACCGGGCATACCCACTACGAGGGGGCGCCTCCCCGAGGAACGCCCCGCCAGCTCAGCTGAACGCCGGTTCGGCGTCGAGCGCCCGGACATCCTCCGGCACGTCGACACCACCCACCAACGCCTCGTTAACCTCACGTACTCGAGCCAGTTCTGCCTCGAGCTCCGCTACTCGGGCACGAAGCCGACGCACCTCGCAAGAGAGACGCAAGTCGCCGCCGGAACCGACGTGGCCAAAAAGGGCCTTCGCCATAGTGATGGTCCTCCACGATGAGTGACCTAGTGGGTGTCAGACAGCACAAGATCGGAACAGATCAGAGTGCGCCCCAAACAATGACTCCAGGTTCCCATGCCGAGTGACCGAAAGTCAAGAGCATGCCACATGCTCCCGAGCCGGTCCGGTGAACATGCAAAAAGCGGACGGTCATACCCACGACAGTTCCGACAACGCAGCGTCTGCAACCAGTCACTTTCGTCGAAAGTCGGTCAGATCACTCTGCGCCACCTGCCACACAGCCTCCACCCTGTCCGTCCGCCCAGGGGTGTGACCCGTCATCAACAAGTGCAGAAGGTCACGACAGGCCGGCTCCGGCCCCTCCGCGACCACCTCGACCGCCCCGTCCGGGAGGTTGGTGGCGGATCCGACCAGGCCCAGGCGCCGGCCCCGGGTACGCACGTAGTCACGAAAGCCGATGCCCTGGACAAGGCCGGCGACCCGGGCAGTGAATCGGACCACGGCGTGTCCGGACTCCCTCTGCTCCGCGGATACATCGCTCATCAGCACGGTAGGGTATTGGCCATTGTGGATACCACATACTTCCCAGACATGGCAGGCCGGCCGAGAGGGACACGGCGGCAGGGTGATCATCGGCTGGAACGGCCGGACCGGCCACGTTTCCGCCGCCGGTCCGCTGCCGTGCTACTCGCGTGTGGAGCTCTCGGCTCGGCACTCCTTCTCAGCGGTTGCGGCCAGAACTTCTCCCAGGACGGCGGCACACTACCCGTCCCACGCGCGAGCACCGATGGTGACCGCCAGGTCACCCCGGAGCCGGTCGACGGCGCAGACAAGATTATTGGTCCTGGCTACGCCCCGCCGCGTACCGCAGGGCCTACCCAGACAGCGGTGCCCAATCTGCCGGGCGGCAAGCAGTAGTCAGTACCACGCGTAACTACTACCCATACGATTTACCTCATGCCGATCGCCGGTGAGACGCGGCTGGACACCCGGCTACCCAGGCCAAGATCAGCCCTCTCGCCGGCCTGGTAGCCCGCACGACCGCCGCTCCCGGAGAGCTGGCGTGTCCTTGGCGCTCGCAGCCTGGGATAGACGCTTGCCAGGTGCGCGTCCACCCGCTGGCTTCGATTCGCCAGGACGACGGCCACCGACGGCGTCGTCGAGGGCCGGTCTGATCCGTTCTCCCGGGTCTGCGTCTGCTGGGTCTGCATCTGCTGGGCCTGCGCCCGCTCCCGGGCCATCCGCTCCGTCCTGGTCAGTCTCCCCGCCACCGCCACCGCGAAGCCTGCCATCCACGACCGACGAAACGCCCGCGGGTCCTCCTGGCGTGGTGGACGGGCGAGGGCCAATCCCTGTGCCTGCTGGACCAGCAACGAGGTGAACAACATCTGCACGCGGTGGATATCCACATCCATCCCGAACAGATGAGCGGAGTGCCCCGTCCCCACTGCACGCTGCTCGGTCCGGTACACGAGCCGGCAACCAAGCGGTGCGGCAATGCCCGCGAGCAACGAGATCTTGTCCCGGGCATGGGGCGGATCGACGGCCACCACCAGGTCAGCCGCCTCGACGCGGTGCGGCGACGCCTCCTCGACCAGCGCGCGGTCGATCCCGTACTGGGCGATTAACTCGGCCGCCTTGCTGTTATAGGTTTCGCGGGCGGCCTCGCTCAGCCCCTCCGCCTCCGCCATCGCCAACAGCTTCCGTATACGACCGAGCAGGGCATCCGGATTCATCGCGCCTCCGTCCATGTCGCGTCGGGGGCAGGCCAGCCAACCGACGTGCCGGATGATGCCTCACCGATCCCGGCAGCCCGGTCTCGGTCCTGGACGAGGCGATAACTGTGAACGCCGCGGCAGGTCTGGCTCCCCACCCGACTGTCGCGGACGCCACGCCCGGCACCCCCACCCGAGAGCCGCGGGCACCCGAGAGCCGCGGGATTCGAACGTGTGATCGAACCTTACCACCTGGCCCGCCTTGGGTGCGGCTGGCAGGTGGGGCAAGTGAAGCTCGACCGGTTCATGAAAGCGTCCCGGCGCACCGCGTCTCCGCATCGTGTGCATGGCCGACCCGCGCGGCCGTACACCTGTAGCGACCGTTCGAACAGCCCGCTGACCCCGTCCGCCGACACGTACAGGCGGTCGAAGGACGTACCGCCCACCTCAAGAGCCGCGATCATCACCGTCCGCACGCAACCCAGCAGCCTGCCGACCTCCGCCCGGGTGAGGGTCTCGGTCGGCCGCGCGTAGTGCAGCTTCGCGGCCCACAGGGCCTCATCCGCGTAGATGTTCCCGACCCCGCTGACAAGTGTCTGATCGAGCAGGGCCCGCTTCACGCCGGTACGGCGTCGACGCATCCTCTCCGTGACGAGCCGCTCGTCGAAGGCGGGATCCAGAGGATCCCTGGCGATGTGCGCGACGGGAGCAGGCAGATCCGCTTCCCCCATTGCGACCGCCAGGCCACCGAAGGTGCGTTGATCCACAAATCGCAGTTCGCGTCCTCCGTCCGTGAAGACGAACCGGATCCGCAGATGCTTCTGGTCGGGGGTGGCGGGTGGAACGACGAGCAACTGTCCGCTCATCCCGAGATGGGCGATCAGTGCATCCCCCTGGGCCGGATGACCTGGGGGCAGGGCAGGCGGAGACATCTCGGCCAGCACGGCAGCTGATTCCTCCTCCGGTGGTTCTTCTGGAACCACCGGAGCGCACGCCGCATGGTCTACCGGCGGCTGAAGCACCAGCCACAGATACTTGCCACGGCGTCGTGCCGCCGTTATCCGGCGGCCGACGAGCAGCGCCGAGAAGTCGGCGGCACCGGCCAGATGACGGCGCACCGCACGAGGATGGTGGACATCAACCGATGCGATGACGCGACCGACGGCACCACGTTCCAGACCGCGGCGAACAACCTCTACTTCGGGGAGTTCTGGCATGATCTCCGGTCGTCGGGTCGGGTCAGTGGGATGACACCGGACCCTCGACGTGGCTCGATGAATCTGTTGCCACCACTGAATCTGTTGCCACCACCGAGCCTGTCGCCAGCGCCCAGGAAGCGAATCGGGGCAGCTGATGATCAGCTACTCTCACGGACCCGAGACCTGATCGTGATCAAGGCTGCCGACGGCGGACCTCTCATGATTTCCGCCGGCGACGTCCGCGCCCGAACCGTCCTCCCGCCCCAAGGCTGACCGTTCCTCGAGAACCGCGAAAGCCGCGGCGGCAGCCCGCTGCTCGGCCTCCTTCTTGCTTCCCCCTTCGCCCTCGCCCAGTGGCTCTCCCGCGATCCTCGCGTAGGCGGTGAATCGCTTCGCGTGGTCCGGACCGGCCTCCTCGACGATGTATTCGGGCGGCCCGAGAGCCAGCACCGCCGTCTGTTCCTGCAGTGAGGTCTTCCAGTCAAGCCCTGCGCCTCGGCCGGCGGCCTCGTCCAGCAAGGGATCGAAGAGACGGTGCACGAAACCGGAGGCCACGTCGAGGCCTGAGGACAGATAGACCGCCCCGATGATGGCCTCGAGGGTGTCGGCGAGGATGCTCGCCTTGTCGCGCCCCCCGGTGGTCTCCTCGCCCCGGCCCAGCAGCAGGTACGGACCGAGCCCGGTGGGTCCGATCCCCCGTGCCACGTCCGCGAGAGCCCGCATGTTCACAACCGAGGCCCGCTGCTTGGCGAGCTGCCCCTCGGGAAGATCCGGGTGGCGGATGAACAGTGCCGCCGTCACCACCAGACCGAGCACCGCATCGCCCAGGAACTCCAGGCGTTCGTTGGTGGGCAGGCCGCCCTTCTCATAGGCATAGGAGCGGTGTGTGAGGGCGCGGTCGAGCAGCTCGGGGTCGATGGCGACCTCGAGTACCTCGATCAGGCCGTCCCGCGGCGGCGGGGGTGGCAGCTGGCGGGTCATCCGACCAGCCCGGCCAGGGCCCGCCGACGCGCCACCAAGATCGCCATCGCCGCTCTGGTCCGAGAAGCCAGGTCCGCCTGGACCGCGACCGACGCCGCCCTCAGCGCCGCGAGCAGCCCGACTGCCTGGCTGTCGCCGGCTTCATCCGGTGCCCGCTCCGCGTGGACCGCGACACCATCGACCCCCAGCACGATCGTTCCCCCCCGCACATCAGGATCTTCCAACGTTCCCCATCCCGGATCCAGACCGGCCCTGGACAGGTGCCCCGTACCCCGATGAGATTCCCACCATCGCATCCCGCGAATGACGGACATCAGGACATCTCCGGTGAATCCGTCGGTGACCGCCACGTCGACTCCACGGCGATGATCGATCTTCTGGCCGTCGCCCGGCTCGCCTGTCCACGAAGGCGCGAGGAGCCGATCAGCCGTCAGCGGGCCGACATAGTGCAGATCGAGCGATCGGAGCAGCTCGTCGGCGGCTCGCCGCAAGGTGTCGGGAAGCGCTGGACGCGCCGTCAGAAGCCCGACTCGGGGAGCGTTGACGGCGAAACGAACCGCGGCGTATGCACTGCCCGCGACCGCGAACTGGGCGAGTTCGTCCGCCGTCACATCAACCGTCGCCCCCGCGTCACACAGCACGACGGGGGCGTTCGCCCCGCCGACAATCGAGGCGAGAGTGGCCCGCGTCGCCCCGGGGAGCAGACCGCAGGTGAACTGAGCCGAGGCGACCACGGCTTCGGCCGGGGCTATCGAGACCATCGCATCGGCATGTCCGTCACGGACCAGGCGCGCCGCCACCCGGACGCCGGAGTCCCGACGTGCTCGCACTTCACGCAATGCCTCCGGGCCCGCCGAAACGCCGCGAGCGGCCGTGGCGAGCAGGACGCGCTCGCCTGGCACAATTCCCAGCCGAGCAAGGTCATCCCGGACGGCATCACCGGATGTCACCAGAGTGAGCACCAGATGCGGATCCGCGCCGAGCGCACTGGGCAATGCCTCGAGGAGAGGCCCGGAAGGGAACCCCTCCCCCACCAGGTCAACGGCGATACGTGTCACACCGGGTCAGACGTCAAGCACCTGACGGTCGTTGTACCGGCCGCACGTGCCACAGACGGTGTGCGGCCGAATCACGTGCCCCCGCGAGCACTTTGCGAGGGTCGGCACCTTGGCCTTCCACTGCGAACGCCGGGACCGGGTGTTGCTGCGCGAGGTGCGCCGCTTCGGGACGGCCACTATTCCTTCTCCTTGCTCTCATGAGGGTCGGTGCGACCCTTCTCGGTTCCCGCCGCTCCGCTGCCGGCCAGCGCGGACAGCGCCGCCCATCTCGGGTCGGATCGCGCATGGGAATGTCCAGGCTCGACATCGTCGAGACGCACCCCGCAGTCCACGCAGAGTCCCGCACAGTCCGGACGGCAGATGGGTGACAGCGGAAGGTTGAGTACCAGGGCATCCCGCACCACGGGCTCGACGTCCGCATGATCATGGATTAGTACCCGAGCATCTTCGTCGTCACCCAGGTCCACGGCTCGGTCAGGGTAGTAGAACAGCTCGCGAAACTCGACCATGCTGACCTCGGACACGTCGTCCAGACAGCGCGCACATTCACCCCGAAGCGGCGCCACGACGCTCCCGCTGACCAGGACACCCTCGATCACCGATTCGAGACGCAGGTCCAGGGTGACGCTTGCGCCGGCCGGCACCCACATCATCTCGGTTCCGAGATCGGCGGGAAGTTCCGCCTGCGCCCGGACAAGCCGCATCGACCCGGGCCGACGACCGAGCTCACGGGTGTCCAGTACAAGGGGACCCTTCGGGGTCCGACGGCGAAAGTGGGATCCAGTCATGGCGGCAGTCGAGTTCACATCTACGTCAATGTCAGGAAGCCCGGCCGAAACAGGGCCTTCGTGGTGGTGTAGCTACCCGGCGTCGCTAACGACGGAGGCAGCCCGACGTCAGCGGCACCCTGGACCCTCCCAGAGGCCCGGACCCTCCCAGAGGATCGACGAACAGACTCCAGCCGGTCAGCAAGCCAGTCAGCTGCTGCGAGCCGGTCAGCTACTACGGTCTCCTAGCCTATCCGATCGGTGCCGCGGACGATCCGATCAAGCTGCCGAGATCTCCGGACACCCGAGCCCGGCGGGCGGCGGACCTCCGCCTAGGAAGCCGCTCGGGTACCGCTCGCCCCCCGCGACCGGCCCCGGAGCCCGGACAGTCCGGAACGGCGGGAGAGCCCGGCGGAGGTCGGTCGGCGGCTACCCACCCGGCGGGGGTTACTGAGCGAGGCGCTCACGGAGCTGTTTGAGTACCACATCCGGTACCAGCCCCGACACGTCACCTCCGTAACGCGCAACCTCCTTCACCAGGCTGGAGGACAGAAAGGCATATTGCGGGTTCGTACTCATGAAAAGAGTCTCCACGCCCGCAAGCGAATTGTTCATCTGCGCCATCTGAAGCTCATAGTCGAAGTCGCTGACCGCACGCAGTCCTTTGACGATCGACTGGATACCCCTGCTCCGACAAAAATCGACGATCAGCCCGTGGGACGCATCCACCAGGACGTTGGACGGCGCCATCGGATGATCACGCAGGGCCTCTCTGATGAGCTCCATCCGCTCGTCGACGGTGAACAAGGTGACCTTGTTCTTGTTGATCGATACGGCGACCACGACCTCGTCGAAGAGTCTGCTCGCTCGGACGATGATGTCGAGATGACCGTTGGTGATCGGATCAAATGAACCGGGACAGGCTGCCCTCCTCATGATCGAATACCGTACCAGAGAGCACCCTCTCCGTACCTCCGGTCGCGCAGCGCACACAACCCGTCAGGCCAGGCGACCGGGCCCGAGCGGTGCGATCTTTCGACAACGCAGACACCGTCCGCAGTCAACCAGGCGGCCGCCAGCAGCTTTGACAGCACTTCGCCGAGTTCCGAATCGCGCATCGCGTACGGCGGATCGAGGAAAACCACGTCGTAGGGATTATCCGAGGTGTTCTGCACCACACGCTCTACCGCGGCTTGCGCGATCTTCGCGCCCGACAGTCCCAGCGCTGTCACGTTCCGCCGTAGAGTGCGTATCACGATCGGATCGCGGTCGACGAGAAGAGCATGAGCGGCACCCCGAGACAGCGCTTCCAGACCGACCGCACCAGACCCGGCATAAAGATCGGCAATCCGAGCACCCCGCAGATCCAGGCAGGTCGACAAGGTGTTAAACAATCCCTCACGGGCACGTTCCGAGGTCGGACGGGTGGTTGTTCCGGGTGGAACCACGAGCCGCCGACCACCCGCGGTTCCACTGATGATGCGCGTCATCGGGCCACCCGGTCATCCCTTCTCGAGGAAGGCGACACTGGTGTCGTCGAGAACCGCGTCGAGCAGCCGGCGCAGTGCGGGATGCCGGTCCAACCCGGGGTCGTCGTCAACCAGGCGACCGGCCTCCTCGCGTGCGTCGCGGATCAGGTCCTCATCACGAAGAAGTTCCAGGAGCTTCAGGGATCGTCGTCCGCCGGACTGAGCGGCCCCGAGCACATCGCCCTCTCGACGCTGCGCGAGGTCGAGACGGGCCAGCTTCGCCCCGTCGCTGGTGGCGGCGACCGCGCTGAGCCGCTCCCAGGCGGGGGATCCCGGCTCGGCCGCTGTATGCAGAAGACACCAGCCGGGCGCGGTGCCCCGGCCGACCCTCCCGCGCAGCTGGTGCAGCTGGGACACGCCGAACCTGTCCGCGTCCAGGACGACCATCACTGTCGCGTTCGGTACGTTCACTCCCACCTCGATGACGGTGGTGGCGACCAGCACGTCGACCTCGCCGGCCGCGAATCGGTTCATGGTGGCCTCCCGTTGCCCGGGTGCGAGACGACCGTGCAGCGGTTCAACCCTGAGGTCCGCAAGCTCGCCATCCACCAACAGGGGCAGCACCTCACACACTGTCGCAGCTGGTCGGGACGCTCGCGGATCCGGACCGGCCGTCGAGGATTCGGTGGAATCGTCCTCCCCGTCCCCGTTCTCCCTGCCCGCACCGATCCGGGGACACACGACATAGGCCTGATGCCCGGCGGCCACCTCGTCGCGGATTCGTCCCCACATTCGATCCGTCCAGGATCTCTGGCTCGCCGGCACCACGAACGTCCCAATGGGAGAGCGTCCCGCTGGCAGTTCGGTGAGCTCGGAGACTTCGAGATCACCGAACACGGTCATCGCGACCGTCCGGGGAATCGGCGTCGCGGTCATCACAAGAAGGTGGGGAGGACGTCGTCCACGCGCTCGCAGTGCGTCCCGCTGTTCGACGCCGAAACGATGCTGTTCGTCGACGACGATCAGACCAAGATCGTTAAAGGTCACCTCATCGTGCAGCAGGGCATGAGTACCGACCACCAGACCGGTGGAACCGTCCGCGATCTCCGCCAGAGTCTCCCGCCGCGCACGCCCTCCCATCGATCCGGTGACCAGCGTCACCCGCGTGGCCCGATGATCGGCTCCTAGTTCCCCTGCCCGGGCCAGATCGCCGAGCATCTCCCGGAGGCTTCGGCTGTGCTGAGCGGCAAGAGTTTCGGTGGGCGCCAGGAGTACCGCCTGGCCGCCCGTGTCGACCACGGTGAGCATCGCCCGCAAGGCGACCAGTGTCTTGCCCGAACCCACCTCTCCTTGCAGCAGTCGATGCATCGGAACGGGCCGACCGATCTCGGCTGCGATCGTCTTCCCCACCTCGCGCTGACCCGTCGTGAGGGGGAAGGGCAGATCGGCATCGAACGCCGCCAGCAGACCATCCGGACGCTGCGGCCGGGGTGTTGTCGCCAGCGCCTCCACCTCACGACGCCGCTGGGCCAACGCCACCTGCAGCACCAGAGCCTCATCCCAGGTGAGGCGCCGACGACCGGAGGCGATCTCACCACGGTTCGCGGGCTGGTGAACCAGCCGGAAGGCCTCGGCCAGAGCGGGCAGGCGGTACCGGCTGCGGAGATCGTCCGGCAACGGATCCTCGACGGGATCGAGAGAGTCCAACGCCAGCCGGACGCACCTCGCCAGCGTCCAGCTCGGCACCTTGGCGGAGGCGGGGTAGATCGGAACCAGCGCGTTCGCGAACGGCGCACCGCTGACGGCTTCCCCGCTCTCCTCGGGTTCGAGGAGCTGGACCTCCGGGTTGGTCAGCTGACGCCGCCCGCGGAACTCGTCGACCTTGCCGGCGAACAGCGCGGTCGTCCCGGGACGGAGGTCACGCTCCCGCCAACTCTGATTGAAGAAGGTCAGTGACAGTGAATGCCTGCCGTCCGTCACCGTCACGCGCACCATCGACTTCCGGGTGCCGCGCATCGGGCGGCGTTCCGTCTTCTCGACCCGGGCCTGGACCGTAACCGTCTCACCGACGGCGAGGTCCGCGAGGTCCGTCAGCTCGCCTCTCTCATGGTACCGGCGGGGCAGGTGCCCCAGCAGATCACCGACCAGCCTCAACTCCAGACCATCGGCCAGGAGGGCGGCGGCACGCGCGCCGACGAGGGCCTTCAGGGGCGTGTCGAGGTCGACCACATTACCGATAGTGCACCGGAGCACCGACAGTACCGAGACCCACCGGCTCCCGCCGCATCATCTGGACCACAGAAGGTGGGGTAACCTCAAGCGGGCCGCCACTGCGCGCGTCCCCCCGGCGGCGCCGTCAGGGTCGCGGGTTGCGTACGATCCTGGTTCTGACCTGGTTCTGACTCCCCTGACGTCCCGGGCACGCCTACCGGGACCAGTACTACTTCGACTTCGGCTACTACTTCGACGGAGTGTTTCTCGTGTCTTCGGTGTGTGACGTCTGCGGCAAGGGGCCGGGCTTCGGTATGTCGGTCTCCCACTCCCACCGACGCACACGCCGTCGGTGGAACCCCAACATCCAGACCGTGCGCACGGTCGTGGGCGGGACCCCCAAGCGGCTGAACGTCTGCGCTTCCTGCATCAAGGCGGGCAAGGTCTCTCGCGCCTGAGCCCTCCGGGCCGGACGTTACTCCGGCCGGACGGGGCGTCACCGGACACAGGCCTCCCGTGGAGGTCGAGGCGGAGCGCGGCCACATCCACGCCGGGTGCGCTGCCGGTCACCGACGCCGATCCGTTAGTGTCCCGGCATGGCAGGCTCCAGGCGTCGGATTCGGCTCGCCCTCCTGTTCGGTGGCCGCAGCACCGAGCACGCGATCTCCTGTATATCGGCCAGCGGTGTACTGCGAGCCCTGGATCGTGACGTCTACGACGTCGTCCCCGTCGGCATCGACACACATGGCCGCTGGGTCGTGCTGCCGGACGACCCGACCGCCCTCGCGGTGACGGGAGACCGACTGCCTGCCGTCGTCGCGGCCCAGGGTGAGAGCGTCGTCCTGGCCGCGGATCCGACGACGCCCGGTCTGCTGCCGCGCCGCCCCCGCGGCGGCCTCGACGCTGTCAGGAACACCCTCGGGAGCAGCGACGCTCTCGGGAGCAGCGACATTCCCGGGGACATCGATGTGGTCTTCCCGCTGCTCCACGGCCCCTTTGGGGAGGATGGGACGGTCCAGGGTCTCCTGGAGATGGCCGGCCTGCCCTACGTCGGCTCCGGGGTGTTCGCCAGCGCGGCCGCCATGGACAAGCAACACATGAAGGCACTGCTGCGGGCCGCCGGCCTTCCCGTCGGCTCCTACGCCGTCCTGCGAGCCGGTGACACACTCACCGGGGCCGACCAGGAACGGCTGGGGCTGCCAGTCTTCGTGAAGCCCGCGCGCGGCGGGTCGAGTATCGGGATCAGCCGGGTCGAGGCCTGGGCGGACCTGGACACCGCGATCAAGGCAGCCCGCGCCAGCGACCCCAAGGTCCTGGTGGAGTCGGCGATCGTCGGCCGCGAGATCGAGTGCGGGGTCCTCGGAATTCTAGACGGCCCCGGTGCCGAGGCGAGTGTGCCCGCCGAGATCACCGTCACGTCTTCGGCCGGCTTCTACGACTTCGAGGCCAAGTACATGTCCGACGCCACCCACTTCGACGTCCCGGCCAACCTGTCCCACGCGGTACGGGAGGAGGTCCGGGGAGTGGCGATCGCGGCGTTCGAGGCCCTGGACTGCGCCGGGCTCGCGCGGGTTGACATGTTTGTCACGGCCGACGACCATGTGATCATCAATGAGGTCAACACGATGCCCGGTTTCACCCCTACCTCGATGTTCCCGCGGATGTGGGAGGCGAGCGGGGTCACCTATCCGCAGTTGGTGGACCGGCTCGTCAGGCTGGCCCTGCGCGACGGAGCGGGGCTGCGCTGACCGCCCGGCACCTGCGCCACCCGGGCCCGTGACGGCGTGGAGGCGTTCCGCCGGGCGGGAATGGCCGGGAGCTCGTCTCAGGATGTCGTCGGCCTGCTGTGCCCCCGCACGGCGGGGGCGACCGAGACGAGTACCTCGAACGCCTGCACGTCGGCGGGCAGGGTGAGAACCACCTGGGGCTGCCGGGTGGGGGTGGAATAGCGCACCGTCGTCCCGCCCAGGTCCTCGGCGAACCACCCCACATCGTCCACGACGGACAGCATCGCATCGGGACGGTAGCTTGCCGGAAGACCGGGCGCGCCGCAGGTGAGCACCACCGGCGCCGCGCCGTAGGCCGCCGCCGTGGCCTGTGGGGGGTCCAGTGCCCGGCGGTCGAGATCGTCCCCGAGCGACGGGGGAAGATCGTGGACCAGGTCCACGCACGACGAACGGACCGACTCCGCGGGCATCGGCACGTTGGTCAGCCGAATCGATCCGGGACCGCCGCATCCGACCAGCGCGAGCAGGACCCACGAGGCGACGAACACCGGATACCGGCATGACCGCCCCGGCCTGCGCCCGCCCCGTGCCGGGCGCCGGCCCCGCTCGGCTTGCTCACCACCGGTGGCCATGTCCCGATTCTGGCGCGCCACCGACGTCACCGGTGGCCCGGCCCCGGCGGTGGGCGCAGGCCGGGGGCCGGGGCCGGGGGCGCCCACCGGGTCCCCCGTCCCGGAGCCGACCTGACCCACGTCGGGACGGAGAAGCTTTAGCGGCGGAGAAGCTCAGAAGTGAACGACCGGGCAGGTCAGCGTGCGGGTGATGCCGTCGACCGACTGCACTCTCGCCATGACCATCTTCCCGAGGTCATCGACGGTGGCCGCCTCCGCCCGGACGATGACGTCATAGGGGCCGGTGACGTCCTCGGCCTGGGTGACCCCGGGGATCTGCTCGATCTCCTTGGCAACCGAGGAGGACTTGCCGACCTCGGTCTGGATAAGGATGTACGCGTGGACCACAGACGCTCCCTCGTCGGACGTCGACAGCCCGTCGAGCAGAACTACGGGCCGACAGAAGGTAACAGGCAAACGGCCCGGATGAGAGCCTCCGAGGTCGAGGAATTTGCTCAGATCGGCCGACAGGGACCGACCGAGGGGTCGCCCGGCCTCATCCGGAACCCCAATCGTGGGGGTCAGCTGGTCGGCTCGGTACCCGGTTGTGATGGCAACCACGACGCCGCTACCCAGAGCGAAGGATAGGAGACACGTGAACGCTCGGAGCATCCGGAGCGAGCCGCCGCCGGAACCGAGCTCCGCCCCGCCCCGCGTACTGACGATCGCCGGATCGGATTCGGGCGGCGGCGCGGGCATCCAGGCAGATCTCAAGACGATGCTCGCCCTCGGCGTCCACGGCATGAGTGCGATCGTCGCGGTGACGGCACAGAATTCCCTGGGCGTCCATGGTGTGTGGGATCTCCCTCCGGAAGCGGTCCGAGCCCAGATCAGAGCGGTCGTGGCGGACATCGGGGTCGACGCGGTGAAGACGGGGATGCTCTCCTCCGCGGCCCTGGTCTCGCTGGTCGCCGCCGAACTCTCGCGGCTCGACGTACCCGTCGTGGTCGATCCGGTCAGCGTCTCCAAGCACGGCGACCCCCTGCTGTCCCCGGAGGCGGTCGAGGTGGTCCGTACGGAGCTCATGCCCCGCGCTACCATCGCCACACCGAACCTCGACGAGGTACGTCTGCTGACCGGGGTGGAGGTGCGGGACGTCGCCGACCTGCCCAGAGCCGCCGAGGCGATGCTCGCCCTGGGCCCGCGCTGGGTGCTGGTGAAGGGCGGGCATCTTCCCGGCGACGCGGTCGACCTGCTCACCGACGGGACCACCGAGGTCGTCCTCCGAAGCCCCCGCCTGGACCGGCGGCACACCCATGGCACCGGATGCACGCTGGCCTCCGCGATCGCCGCGCACCTGGCGCAGGGGCGTGGTCACGTCGAGGCCACACAGGCCGCCAAGGCCTACGTCAGTGGCGCCCTGGCCAGCGGCTTTCCGCTCGGCGCGGGGATCGGCCCGGTAGACCACGGCTATCGTCACCGTAGGTAGCAGCCTGAGAGCCGGGCTCGGGCCGCGCCGGCGGCGTCTGGTTCAATCGCCCCGCCGCACGTGACCTGACGCACGTCACGCATCCGCATCATCACCGTGGAGGTAGCCCGTGGGGGCGCACAGCTCGGGAGTGGTACCGTCCACCAGCACGGACCGACGGTGGTACCGCATCGTCGGCGGCGCTCCGCTCACCGGCTCGGTCGAAGCGTCCGGGGCCAAGAACTCGGTCACCAAGCTGCTCGTCGCCACCCTCCTCACGCCAGAGCCGTGCACCCTGACCCGGGTGCCTCGGATCGCCGAGGTCGACGTGGTCCTGGGCATGCTCGCCGAACTCGGCACCCAGGTGGAGTGGCTGGACGAGCACACTGTGCAACTCGCCACCGAAAAGATCATCGACGCGTCGCTGTCCGAGGCCTACTCCGGGGTCAACCGGATACCGATCCTGATGATGGGCCCGCTCCTGCACCGCGTCGGCGAAGCCGTGATCCCGCTGCCCGGCGGTTGCCGGATCGGCAAGCGTCCCGTCGACTTCCACCTCGCCGGCCTGCGTGCCATGGGTGCGGAGATCGTCGAGCAGCTGCGTTCCGTCCAGGTCAAGACCCTGGGTCTGCACGGCACCCATGTCGCGCTGCCGTTCCCGAGTGTCGGCGCGACCGAGAACCTGCTCCTGGCCGCGGTCCGGGCGCAGGGTACGACCGTCATCTCGAATGCGGCGGTGGAACCGGAGGTCATCGACCTCATCATGTTCCTGCAGCAGATGGGCGCCCTCGTCGACGTGGAGGTCGACCGCACGATCGTGGTGCAGGGGGTCGACGCCCTGCGGGGAGCCACCCATGCCCCGGTCCACGACCGCATCGAAGCCGCGTCCTTCGCCTCGGCCGCGGTAGCCACCAACGGCAGGGTGGAGGTGGTCGGTGCCCGCCAGGAACATCTGGCGACCTTCCTCAACCACCTCCGCCGGCTCGGTGGCGAGTTCGAGGTCACCCCGCGGGGCATGACCTTCTTCCGGGCCCAGCCGTTGACCGCGTCACATGTGCAGACCGACGTGCACCCCGGGTTCATGACCGACTGGCAGCAGCCCCTGGTCGTCCTGCTCACCCAGGCCAAGGGTGCCTCCGTGATCCACGAGACGATCTACGAGGACCGGTTCGGATACACCAGACAGCTGGCCGAGATGGGCGCCGACATCGCCCTGTCGACCCTGTGCCTCGGTGGGAAGGCCTGCCGGTTCGCGTCCCGGGACTTCGAGCATTCGGCGGTCGTGAGCGGGCCGACCTCCCTCACCGGCGGTGATCTGGCGATTCCCGACCTGCGCGCCGGCTTTGCCTACGTGCTGGCCGCGCTGGTGGCCGACGGCACCAGCATCATCCGCGGGACCCGTTTCCTCGAACGCGGTTACGAGGACCCGGTGGGTAAGCTGCGCTCGATCGGAGCGTTCATTGACACGCAGGCCGTGGGTTCGCCCCCGGCACCGACCACGCCCCGGCCTGACCGGAACGACGGTGCTGCCGGGCCAGGCGCGTGCAGGTGAGGCGCATGCAGGTCAGGGACATGCAGGTCAGGGACGGAGCCGGTACTCCGGG
>NZ_CDWWXB010000002.1:20713-31851 GCF_977971855.1 Frankia sp. CoWAU3
CCCGGCTCCCGACTCATCAGATCCTTGACGGCCTCCATCGGGGGAAGACCCTCATAGAGGACCCGTTCGACCTGGCGAGTGATCGGCATGGCGACGCCCAGGTCATCGGCCATGGCGAGCAGGGGGCGGCAGGAGCGCACCCCCTCGGCGACCTGCTGCTGTTCGGCCTCCACCTGCGCGAGCGTGAGGCCACGCCCGAGTTTCTCGCCGAAGGTGCGGTTGCGCGAGAGCGGGGAGCCGCAGGTCGCCACGAGATCCCCCAGTCCCGCCAGTCCCGCGAATGTCATCGGATCGGCACCCAGCGCGACCCCGAGTCGGAGAGTCTCGGTCAGGCCGCGCGTCATCAACGAGGCGAGGCTGTTGGTGCCGAAGCCCATTCCCTCCAGCATGCCGGCAGCCAGGGCGATGACGTTCTTGATCGCTCCGCCCAGCTCGCAGCCGATCACGTCGGTGTTGGTGTAGGGGCGGAAATAGGGCGTCCAGCACGCCGCCTGGACGGCCTCCGCCGTGCTCGTCGAAGTACTGGCGATCACAGTCGCCGCCGGCTGCTCGGCGGCGATCTCGGGCGCCAGATTCGGACCGCTCACCACCGCGATCCGGTCCGGCGACACGCCTGTGACCTGCGTGATGACCTCGCTCATCCGCAGCTGGCTGCCCACCTCCACCCCTTTCATCAGGCTGACGTAGACGGCGTCGGAGCCAATCAGGGGCGCCCATCCGGCGAGGACGGAGCGCAGCGCCTGAGACGGTACGGCCAGCACCACGAACTCCGCGCCGGCCAGCGCCTCCCCCGCGTCGGACATCGCGCGCACCCGGTCCGGCAGCTGGATCGCCGGCAGATAGCGCGGATTGACCTGGCGGGTGTTGACCGCCCGGACGATCTCAGGGTCACGGGCGACCAGGTTGACCCGCGCTCCGGCATCCGCGAGGACCTTCGCGAACACACTTCCCCAGGACCCGGCCGTAAGCACCGCGGCCCGTCTCACCTGGTTCCCCAGAAAACGTCCGGCCGAGCGGGGGGAGCGATCGCGACCCTGACGATGGGTACGAGGAAGGCGCCACCGATCGAGGCGTTTTCTACCTTGTGGCGGGAATCGACAATAATTGTGCCCTCCGGATGGATCGCGTGCCTGGTATCGACGCCCGGCCGGCTGGACATCTCGCATCGCGCCGCGTCCGCCGCGTCCTCACTCTGACCGTAGACGCCGATCTGGCGGGTACCACGCAGGATGCGCCGCATGCCGGGGACGCGCCACGGCTCCGGCGTTCAGCCCGCGCACGCAGGACCCGGCGCACCGCGGGGTCGGCATGGCCTATGGTCGCCTTCGTGTGGCTCCCACGAAACGGAGTGTCCTGGACGGTCGTGCTGCCGCTGAAGAACCTCACCCGGGCGAAGACCCGGCTGGACCGCCCCGACCGGAGCCGGCTGGCCCTTGCGATGGCTTTGGACACGGTGATGGCGGTACTTGGGTCCGAGACCGATCTGGTCGGCGCCGTGATGATCGTAACGAACGATCGGACGGCCGACCACGCCCTGTCGACTCTCCTCAATTCCCATTATATCGGCGCAGATCAACTGGATCTTTCCCCGGCTGCGAGGAGTGCTCGGCTCGTCGTGATTCCGGACGAACCCGACCGAGGTCTCAATCCCGCTCTGGTGCACGGCGCCGCGCTGGCCTCGGCCCGCTGGCCCACCCGTGCGGTGGCTGCCCTCTCCGCCGACCTTCCCGCGCTGCGCCCCCCCGAGCTGCATCAGGCGCTGTCCGAGGCGAGCCAGCACCGTCGAGCGGTTCTCGCCGACGCGACCGGAACGGGAACCGCTCTGCTGACCGCGTCGGCCGGCGCCACCCTGCAGCCCGCATTCGGACCACACAGTCACGCCACGCACCGTCGCTCCGGAGCGGTGGATCTGACGGGAACCCTCGGTGGCTCGGTACCGGGACTGCGACGTGACGTCGACACGCTGGCGGATCTGGCGCAGGCCCGGGACCTGGGGGTAGGCCTGGCCACCAGGGCGGCGCTGACCGCCGGGTATCACTCCCCGCTCGTGGCGGAGGACTCCGGCGGATCCGGCGGCGGACCGGGCACCTCGGCGGAGTCAGGGCTGTCCGTACCGCCGGGGATCGTAGGCGGAACCCAGCGCCGGATCGTGAGCGACGCGAGCGGACCAGGCCGGGCGAAGAAGTATCCCTGACCCAGCTCGCAACCCAGCTCCTCGAGCTCGGCGATCTGTCCTTCCCGCTCGATGCCCTCGGCCACGACGACGGCACCGAGGGCGTGCGCGAGACTGATCATCGATCGACGCATCGTCGCCACTCGGTGTCCGTCCCTGGGCGGTTCGAGCAGCGTCCGATCGAGCTTCACGACGTCCACCGGCAGTTGATGGAGGGCGGCCAATGTGCTGTGGCCGGCACCGACATCGTCGAGCGCGACCGCCACCCCCAGCGCACGAACCTCGTTCAACACCTCGCGTGCGCCGCGCAGATCGTCAATCCGGCTCGTTTCGGTGATCTCGACCACCAGCCTGCCCGGGTCGAACCGACTGGCCGCCAGCGCCCGGGCGACACTGTCGAGCAGCGTGGTGTCGGCGATCCTGCTGGCTGAGACGTTCACGTGCAGCCGCAGTGCCGAGGCCGGGTACGCCACGGCGACCTCCGCGCAGGCCTGGGTGAGGACCATGTCGTCGAGGGCGCCGACGATGCCGCCGTCCTCCGCGGCCGCGACAAAGGTGCCCGGTGGCACCGGTCCACGCCCCGGCTCCGTCCATCGGGCGAGGGCCTCCAGGGCGACCGGACTGCGATCGCGCAGCCGCACGATGGGCTGGTAGTGCACGTCGAAGCCGGCCGACCGTCCTCCCCTGCGCAGGGCGGTGGCCAAGGCGTCGGCGAGGTGCGTGCCGGCGCTGGGCGGGCACAGTCCGGGCCGGTAGACCACCAGACGGTTCTTTCCCGTTCGTTTTGCCGTGTGGACGGCCGTGTCGGCCCGCCGGAGCAGCGCCTCGGTGGTCTCCTGGGTCCGGCACGCGACGACCAGCCCCACACTCCCGCGGACCGGCCAGAGGTGACCGGCGGCCTGCGCCGGCTGGCGCAGCGCGGCCAGGACCCGTTCGGCGACGGTCTCGGGCAGTTCCCGCCCACCGTCCAACAGCACGGCGAACTCGTCGGAGCCGAGCCTCGCCACGGTGTCCGACGTGCCTACGCAGTGTCGTAGCCGTTGCCCGACCTCGCGCAGCAGATGATCACCTGCGGCGTGCCCGAGGCTGTCGTTGACGACCCGGAAGTCGTCGAGGTCGCAGTACAGGACGGCCACGTCACGGCCGTCGTGGCGGCTCGCGGCGAGGGCGTCGGTGAGCCGCTGGTGGAACAGGGCGCGGTTGGCCAGCTCGGTCAACGGGTCATGGGATGTCCAGTGCCGCGCCTCGTGCTCGGCCTCGCCGACCCGGCCCGCCAACCGCTGACTCACCCGCAGGGTCGTCAGCTGCCGGACGAGGACGGTGAGGACGAGCGTCGCACCCCCGATAATCTCGACCGGATCGAGAACGACTCCGCCGTGGGCCCGCCCCAGCAGAAGCGCCGCGACCGCGGCCGCGGCGACATAGGGGACCGCCGGCCACAGCCATCCGAGCAGTTCGCCGTGAACGGGCCACCGGCGAGACCGGCGGCCGTTCTCCCGGCCGTCCTCCCGGCCGGCACGCGATGCCGCAAGGACGATCAACAGGGCACCGGCGACCGAGCAGGAACCCGTCATCGTGGGATCCCTGCCGTCGAGCTGAACGATCCACACGCCGGCGACCGCGAGGCACACCAGTCCGGTTCCGGCGATCGCGACGGCGGGCAGGTCCACCGGTTGCCGGAAGCCTGCCACGTGCAGGAATGCGATGATCAACAGCAGCACGACGATCGGATGCGCAACCGCGAGGAGATGCTCCACCGGCTGCGGCGGGCGGGAGGAGTCCACTTCGTCGATCCCGGCGAGCACCCCGGACCAGGCGAGCAGGAACAGGGAGTTGCCGAGTATGACCTCGTCGAACGCGGTGGCCGGACTGGCGCGCGGGTAGGCGGCGGCCACCCCCTCGCAGCCCGCCCCGGCGACGCGGGTGAGCCGCGAGGAACTCGGCGGCCAGCGGTGGCTGCCCCCGGCGAGGCCGGCCATCCCTGCCGGCGCCAGCACGCCCGCGCGCGGTCGTGATCGACGCGCCCGACCCGCGGGAACAGCCGCGAAGGCGGCGAGTGCGAGGACCGGCATGGCGAGTTGGCCGGCGTCGGTGAGATACCCGGCATCCGTCGCGGTCCGCCCTCCGACCGATGCCCCGTCCCAGCGGTGCAGCATCCATCCGGCCTGTCCAACCGTCCAGGTTGCCAGCGCGAAGGACAGCCACACCAACCAGCGGCCCCGTACTCGACCGAGACGGCGACCGGCCAGGGCACAACTCAGTGTCGCGGTCAGGCCCGCGGCGATCGCGGCGGCGTCGACGAGCATCCCTCGTCCCGCCCTCCTCCCCCTGTGCTGGCCGCCTGGGGCAGTCGGCCGCCTAGGGCAGAGGGATCCGACCGGACCACGGAAACGGCCCGCTACATCACGATAAGGTACAAACGAGTGCGACGGCGCTTCTCGGCACCGTAGCGCGTGATCGCTATATCACAAAGAGTAGGCGGATACTTCGCGTGCCGCGCGGTCTCTGCCAGCGTCCGGATCGGAGTCAGACCAGCGATGCGGGTCCCGCCCGGCCCCCGCTGCCAGAGATGCCACATCGATGCTGCCGAGTCCATCGGGGACTGGCACCATCTACAGGCATGAGCGAGCTGATGGCGACCCGTCCTGAACAGCCTCAGCGCAAGGCCCGCAGTGGCCTGCTCGAGCCCCTGGAGGCGCCACGTCAGCCGGCGCCGTCCGACCTGCCCGCCGGCCGCTTCATCAACCGAGAGGCGTCCTGGCTCGACTTCAACGCCCGGGTCCTCGCGCTCGCCGAGGACGTGTCCACGCCCCTGCTGGAACGCGCGAAGTTCCTAGCGATCTTCGCCAGCAACCTGGATGAGTTCTACATGGTCCGGGTCGCGGGGCTGATGCGACGCGAGGCGACGGGACTGGCCGTCCGCTCCGCCGACGGGCTGACCGCCCGGGAACAACTCGATCTCATCAGCACGATGACGGCCGAGGTCACCCAGCGGCATTCGCGATGCTTCACCGACGAGGTGGGGCCGTCGCTGGCCCATGCCGGGATCAGCATCCGGTTCTGGCCCCAGCTGACCGAGACCCAGCGTGATCAGCTGCACCACTACTTCCACAAGCAGATCTTCCCGGTGCTCACTCCCCTCGCCGTCGATCCGGCGCACCCCTTCCCCTACATCAGCGGGCTGTCGCTCAATCTGGCCGTCCAGGTCCGTGACCCGGGCGGGGAGGTCGACCGCTTCGCCCGGGTGAAGGTGCCCCAGAACGTTCCTCGGCTGGTCCCCGTGGCGGTGGAGCCTACCGACACGACCGGCGTCCCGGGGGGCCTGGCCCCCCAGGCGAGCGCATGCTTCGTCCCGCTGGAGGAAGTGATCGCCGCCCATCTCTCCCAGCTGTTCCCGGGCATGGAAGTGATCGACTCCCATCTGTTCCGGGTCACCCGCAACGCCGACCTCGAAGTCGAGGAGGACGAGGCGGAGGATCTGCTCCAGGCTCTGGAGCGCGAGCTCGCCCGGCGCCGGTTCGGTCCCGCCGTCCGCCTGGAGGTGGACGGCGACATCGATGATGATCTGCTCACCCTGCTGATGCGGGAGCTGGAGATCACCGAGCGCGAGGTACATCGGGTCGCCGGCCTGCTCGACCTGTCGACCCTGTGGGCTCTCTACGACCTCGACCGCCCGGAGCTGAAAGATACGCCGCGGGTCCCGATCACACATCGGCGGCTGACGACCGATGACGGCGAGACACCGGACTTCTTCAGCGTGCTCCGGGAGGGCGACGTCCTCGTTCACCACCCGTACGACTCGTTCACCACGTCCGTTCAGCGGTTCATCGAGCAGGCGGCGGCCGATCCGCATGTTCTCGCCATCAAGCAGACGCTCTATCGCACGTCCGGGGACTCCCCCATCGTGGATGCCCTCATCGGCGCGGCCGAGGCGGGAAAGCAGGTCGTCGTCCTCGTCGAGATCAAGGCCCGGTTCGACGAGAGCGCCAACATCCGCTGGGCCCGCGAGCTGGAACGGGCCGGCTGCCACGTGGTCTACGGTCTCATCGGCCTGAAGACCCACTGCAAGACCTGCCTCGTGGTACGCCAGGAACGCGGCGGCCTGCGCCGCTACTGCCATGTGGGTACCGGCAACTACAACCCCAAGACCGCTCGGCTCTACGAGGACCTCGGGCTGCTGACCGCCGACCCGGGCGTGGGCGCGGATCTCACCGACCTGTTCAACGTCCTCACCGGCTACAGCCGACAGACGGAGTACCGCTCGCTGCTGGTCGCCCCGCAGCACATGCGGGATGGCATCCTGCAGCGGATCGAAGCCGAGGCCCAGGCTGCCCGGGAGGGCGGGGAGTCCGGGATCCGCATCAAGGTCAACAGCCTTGTCGACGAACAGGTGATCGACGCGCTGTATCACGCCTCCATCGCCGGGGTACCCGTGCACTGCCTGGTCCGCGGGATCTGCGCCCTACGTCCCGGAGTGCCGGGCCTGTCGGAGACGGTCCACGTGCGCTCGATCCTGGGGCGGTTCCTGGAGCACAGCCGGGTCCTCGAGTTCACCTCGTCCGGCGAGTTCTGGATCGGCAGCGCGGACATGATGCACCGCAATCTCGACCGTCGTATCGAGGCACTCGTGCGCGTCCCGCACCCAGACCGGCGAGACACCCTGCGGCAGATGCTCGACCACGCGTTCTCCGACGAGGTGTCCGCCTGGGTGCTGCAGTCCGACGGCTGCTGGGAACGACGCACGACCGGGCCGGACGACGTTCGCCTGTCGGACTACCAGCACGACCTGATGGCCGACGCCATGCGGCGCGGGCACCGGTAAGCCCGGCGCCCGCACCGATGGTCAGTCGTTGCTCGCCGAGACGCTCGACTTGAACTCGGAGCCGGGCCGGAACTTCGGCACGACCGAGGCAGCGACGTGCACGGGCTCACCCGTCGCCGGGTTACGACCTGTGCGGGCGGCCCGTTCCACCCGCTCGAACACGCCGAAGCCGGTGATGGTCACCTTCTCTCCGCTCGCGACGGCCTCCTGAATGGCGTCGAACACCGCGTCGACGGCCTTGGTGGCGTTCGACCGCCCGCCCTCGATCTGCTGGGCGATGCGGTCAACCAACTGGGACTTGTTCACAACAACCTCCGGACGCCCCCCGCGGGCGCGGGGTGGGGAGCAGATCGGGCATCACACTGCGCTGCACCGTAGGCATCTCCACTGTCGAGGGCAATTCCCGTGAGCGTGTCGCGTCACACAAACCCGCACGTCAACGGGTTTGCTCCGGTGGGCGACGGGATGCGTAGGGTCCGGCCGACATAGCTCGTTCGGCAGATTCATTACGTTCAGTAGCGAGAATTGCCTTCTGGTTTGGGCGCAATGTCACCCTTTGGTAGCCGGATGCCCCCGACATCGCCGATGCCACTCCGCTGGGTAGCTACCCGGAAGCCTGCCGCGACAGCCGCTTCATCCCCACAGAGATGATCAACACTCCCCCGGTGCACCCGTCACCCATCCCACCTTCCTGAATGTGAGATCCGACACGCACCACCGTGAACCCCCGACCGAGACCGGACCCGACTCCGTCCCCGCGGATGGTGCGGTGCTCGGGAACCGGCGCACCCGGACGCCGGTGGCCGGGTGACAGCCCCGGGCGTTAGGCGGTGGTCGGCGACCAGGCGGGCCGACCGGCCTCGAAAGAGGTGATCATCTCTTCGTGGCGAAGGGTCAGCCCGACGTCGTCGAGCCCCTCCATCAACCGCCAGCGGGTGAAGTCGTCGAGGTCAAAGCTGGCCACCAGCCCCGCGCCCCGGACCTCGCGCGCGACGAGATCGACAGTGATCTCGATCGTGGGATCGGCCTCGACGGCGGACGTGAGTGCCTCGACCGTCTCAGCCGGCAGCTGCACCGGCAACAGGCCGTTGCCGAGGGCGTTGCCGCGGAAGATGTCCGCGAACCGGGGCGAGAGCACGGCACGGAACCCATAGTCCTGCAGCGCCCAGACGGCGTGCTCCCGCGAGGAACCGGTGCCGAAGTCCGAGCCGGTCAGCAGGATCGACGCCGCGGCGTACGCTGGGTTGTTCAGCACGAAGCCGTCGTCGGCGCGCCACTGCGCGAACAGGCCGGCGCCAAATCCCGTCCGCTCGATCCGCTTGAGCCACTCACTTGGAATGATCTGATCGGTGTCGACGTCGCTGCGGCGCAGCGGCACCGCGCGCCCGGTGTGAATCGTGAACGCCTCCATCGCGGAAACGCTCCCCTCTCAAAGAAGTCGTGGATGAACGACGGTCGCCGTCGTGCGTGGACCGACGATCCACGCCGGGCGCGCTACAGATCCGCCGGAGCGGTCAGCCGACCGGTCACGGCGGTGGCCGCGGCGACCGCGGGTGAGACGAGATGGGTGCGCCCACCCGGCCCCTGCCGGCCCTCGAAGTTGCGGTTCGACGTCGAGGCACTGCGCTCGCCGGGCCGAAGCGTGTCGGGGTTCATGCCGAGGCACATCGAACAGCCGGCGCTGCGCCACTGCGCTCCCGCCGCTCGGAAGACCTCGTCGAGCCCCTCCGCCTCGGCCTGCGCCTTCACCGCCATGGAGCCGGGAACGATCAGGACCCGGACCCCCTCGCTCACCCGCCGGCCGCGCAGCACGTCGGCGGCGGCGCGCAGGTCACTCAGGCGCCCGTTGGTGCACGATCCGATGAACACCGTGTCGACGGTGACGTCGGACAACGGGGTGCCGGGGGTGAGGCCCATGTAGGTCAGCGCTCGTTCGACCGAGGCCCGCGCGGCCGCGTCCGGGTAGTCGGCGGGCGCGGGAACCAGCGATCCGAGCGGTGCGGCCTGGCCCGGGTTGGTTCCCCAGGTGACGTAGGGCGTGAGGCTCGCGGCATCGATCACGACCTCCCGGTCGAAGACCGCGTCGGAGTCGGAGGCGAGGGTGCGCCAGTAGGCCACCGCTTCCTCCCAGGCAGCGCCGGTGGCGACATGCGGCCGCCCGGCGAGATATTCGAACGTGACGCCGTCGGGCGCGATCATCCCGGCGCGCGCACCGGCCTCGATGGACATGTTGCAGACCGTCATCCGGCCCTCCATCGGCAGGGCCCGGATCGCCGCACCGCGGTACTCGATGACGTGGCCGGCACCACCGCCGGTACCGATCCGCGCAATGATCGCCAGGATGAGATCCTTCGCGGTGACCCCGACGGGCAGGTCGCCCGCCACGGTGATCGCCATCGTCTTCGGCCTGCGCTGCGGCAGCGTCTGGGTCGCGAGGACGTGCTCGACCTGGCTGGTGCCGATCCCGAAGGCCAGCGCCCCGAACGCGCCATGGGTGGAGGTGTGACTGTCACCGCAGACGATCGTCATGCCGGGCTGGGACAGCCCGAGCTGGGGGCCGATGACGTGCACGATGCCCTGGCCCGGGTCGTTCATCGGGTACAGCCGCACGCCGAACTCGGCGCAGTTCTTCCGCAGCGCCTCCACCTGAGCCGCCGAGATCGGATCGGCGATCGGCGCCAGCGTGTCGGTGGTGGGGACGTTGTGATCCTCGGTAGCGAGGGTCAGCTCCGGACGCCGCACGGGCCGCCCGGCCAGCCGCAGGGCCTCGAACGCCTGCGGCGAGGTGACCTCGTGAACCAGGTGCAGATCGATGTACAGCAGATCCGGTTCACCGTCGGCGCGCCGCACCACGTGGGCGTCCCAGACCTTTTCCGCAAGTGTGCGCCCCATGGGCAACCCATTCTCCCCTCTTCTGGCGTGGTGATGAGTTTCCCTGTCCCACAGCTTGTTGTCTCATGATGTGGGATGACAGTATCAATGTGTGAAACAGCTTAGCGGAGTCGGAGTCCTGGACAAAGCAGCCCTCGTGCTGACCACCGTCGAGGCGGGACCGGCGTCACTGGCTGATCTGGTGGCCCGAACCGGGCTCACCCGTGCGACGGCGCATCGGCTGGCACAGGCTCTCGAGGTCCACCGCCTGCTCGGCCGGACCGCCGACGGCCGCTTCGTCCCCGGGCCGCGGCTCGCCGCGGGGACCCCGACCCCCTTGCCGTGGGACCTGCTGGATCGGGCCGACCGGGTTCTCGCCGAGCTTCGTGAGGTGACCGGAGAAAGTGCCCAGCTCTATGTGCGGCGCGGGGCCCTGCGCCGCTGCGTCGCCGCCTCCGAACGCGCCAGCGGCCTGCGCGACACCGTGCCCGTCGGCGCCGCACTCCCGATGACGGCGGGGTCCGGTGCTCAGGTCCTCCTCGCCTTCGCGGCGCATCCCGAGCCGGAACTGCTCGCCGGAGCCCTGTTCGACGAAGCTGTCCTCCGCCGGGTGCGCGATCGTGGCTGGGCGGAGAGCATCGGGGAACGCGAGAGGGGGTTGGCGTCCGTGTCCGCCCCGGTGCACGATGGCACGGGAACGGTGATCGCGGCAGTGTCCCTGTCGGGACCGGTGGAGCGACTCACCCGGTCGCCGGGGCGCCGGCACCGCGCGGCGGTCCTCGCCGCGGCAGCCCGGCTCTCGACACCGGCCGTCGGCTGACACACCCACTCGCCTGCATCCACCCGCCACCAACCGCCGGCCACCGGACGTCGGCCACCAACCGGTGGGCCACCGCCACTTTCCCCGGCCACAAAACACGCGACCGGACCTTTTCGTCGGCCGTTCTTGCCATTCGCCATTTTGAATCCCCCATTCGGACCCCACGCCCGCGACTGCCCGGGCTACATCTGCCGGTGGTGGGCGGCGGCTCCACCGCGCAGGGGTATCTCCCGCCGCGCGGCTTCGCCGCCCTACGTCGTAGCCTGTTCGAGTCGTCCGTCTCGGATGATCGGAACAGTAGGCCGGATGACCCATGCGGGTATTGGCATCTAGTGCAAGCGATACAGCTCGCCCGCGCACTGGTGCGCTCGTCCGGATGACGCTCCGGGCTCCGCCCACGGGCCGCCGCCGCCCGCAGCGGCGCCGTCGTAGGCTCGGCCGCCCCGGGCGGC
>NZ_CDWWXB010000002.1:32118-42844 GCF_977971855.1 Frankia sp. CoWAU3
GCCAAAGAAGGGGACAACGCGCGGTGCGCAAACTGGGTTCGCGGTACGTGCTGCACGAGATACTCGGGCAGGGTACGACCGGCCAGGTCTGGCGGGGCGCCGCCGTCTCGGACGGTGCTCCCGTGGCCATCAAGGTGCTGCGCCCCGAGCTCGCCGACGATCCCGAGATCGTGGAGCGCTTCCTGCGTGAATGGGACCTTCTGATCGACCTCGACAGCCCGGATCTCGTCGCCGTACGCGATCTGGTGAACGAACCCGACGTGCTCGCCATAGTCATGGATCTGGTTGACGGTCCCGACCTGCGGACCCATCTGCGCGAGTTCGGGCCTCGACCGGTGGAGGAGGCGGTCCGGCTCGTCGTCGGCACCCTGTGGGCGCTCGACAGCGTGCACGCCGCCGGCGTCGTCCACCGGGACGTCAAACCCGAGAACATACTCATCGACACTTCCGATCCGGCTCATCCGATCGTGCGCCTGACCGACTTCGGGATCGCCCAGATGATCAATGGCTCGTCCCGGACCAGCGTCACTGGACCGATCGGGACCCCGCTCTACATGGCCCCCGAGCTGAGCACGGGCGCGCCACCGACCCCGGCAGCGGACGTGTACTCGGCGGGAGTCGTGCTGTACGAGCTTCTCGCGGGTTCGCCGCCGTTCGACTCCCCCAACCCGGCCGAGCTCCTGCAGGCGCACCGCGAAAAACAGCCCCAGCCCATCCAGGGTGTGCCTGCGCCGGTGTGGGGTGTGCTGGCCGGAATGCTCGCCAAGTCCCCGAGGGGGCGGCCCGTGAGCGCCGCCGACGCGGCCGAAGACCTGGTCGAGGCGCTCGAGGCCAGCCGTTGGGGGGGCGGCTACGCGTCCAGGCCAGGCAGCCATGCCGACCATGACAACCGAATCCAGCTTTCCGCACTCGCCGGCGCGTCCGCGGCCCGGAGCGCGGATCATTCCCCCACCACGGGAACGCAGCGCGTGGTGCGCTCCGCCGCCGTGGCCGCGGCGGGGGGCGCGGGATGCGTGGTCGGGGCGGGCGGCGCAGCCGCCTGGTCCGACCTGGAGCACACGCAGATCGCGGGAAGTCCGCTGACCACCGCCACGCAGGCCGGTGGCACGCAGGCCGGTGGACGGGAGGGCGGTGTCGAGCGCACCCGGATGGCCCCGGCCACCGGCGGCCGGGGAGGGTGGGACGGTGACGCCCCGACCGGCATGCAGCCGGCGCTGCGGGTCCCGGCCCGCTCCGACGCCCCGGCCGCGGACACGAACACAGTCATGTCGGCGATCCCGGCGAACCACCAACCCGGCCCCCCGATCGGTGGGGCCGGGCCCGCCTCGCGGGCGGCTGCCGACCGGCGGCGGCGTAGCCGGATTGCGGCGGGTGCGGGCCTTGTCGTCGCCCTCGTCGCCGGTGCCGGCGGCTGGGCGCTCGCCTCCAGCGGGGGCACCGGCGCGGAACTGAGCGCGGACGGTCCCGGCGGGGTGTCCGCCGCGGCGGCCTCGGGCGGTTCCGGCTTCGGAACCAGCGGAGCCGCTCCGGGCATGGCCGTTGGGGTCAACCCGACGAGCCTCTCCGGGGGCGGGACGACCCCGCGGCCCAGTGCGAAGGGATCTCCCTCCCCCGGCGCCGGCACGGCGCCTGCGGCCAGCCCCACGGGGGCCACGCCGACGAACAGCCCGACGGCACGGAGCAGCCCGTCCCCGTCACCCACCGACGACGGCACGGCGACCGTTCCCAACACCGAGGGCAGCTCGTTCACCACGGCGGAGAACACCCTGAAATCGGCGGGCTTCACGAACCTCAGTAAGGCCTTCGGGTGCTACGGCGCCGGTGCGGTCGACACCGTCGCGCACCAGTCCCCGAAGTCCGGAAAGATTGCCAAAACAGCCACGATTAACCTGCAGGTCGAGGATTGCGCGCAGGTACCCGGCGTCATCGGAATGACCGAGTCGGACGCCAAGTGGCAGCTCACCCTCGCCGGTTTCACCTCCACCGCGGTCAACGGGTCATGCACCAACAGCGAGACCAGCAAGGTGTCGGCATACTCCCCCACCGGACAGCGTCCACGCCATTCCACGACGGTGACGTTGACCCTGGCCTGCACCAAGCCCCCAGCGTCCGCCCCGGCCCCGACCCCCACATCGACATCGACATCGACGGCCAAGACCTGAACGCCTGACCATTGGGCCGCCGTCTGGGCAGGTCCCGGCGCCTTCCCGGCACGGGGATCAGCCCGGCACGGGGAACGGTCTTCCCGCCCCGCTCAGCCGAAACGGTCCATGGGCAACGAGCGGATGTCGTCCCGGGAACCAGCGAGTGGCCCGCCGGTAAGCCGTGGCTTACCCGGCTCCTCGTCAACCCGGATACTGCGCGGCAGGGGCATCGGAACCGGCAGTTCCGCCTCAGGCTCCGGCGCGAGCGCCGCCAGGCTGGTCGCCGCCCACAGGTCCACCTCGACGATGATCTCGCCATTCTCCGAGGACATCCGCAGCCGTCCCCCGTGTACCTCGACGAGGCGTCGCACGACATAGAGCCCCATGCCGGCCCCGTCCGTGGGGCGGGTCGCCGTGCTGTCCCGCTGGGTGAACGGTTCGAAGAGCTGGCGGATGGTGTCGGGGTCGAGATCGGGCCCGGGGTTGCGGACGCGCAGGACGACCTCGTCGCCCACCCGGCCGGCGATGAGCCGTACCGGCGCTCCCGGCCAGGAGTGCACCAGGGCGTTGTCGACGAGGTTCGCGACCACCTGGATGAGGGCCTGCCGGGCCATCCGCACCGGCAGCTGTGGCGGAAGATCCACCGTCACGCTGCTCGGCGACCCGGCGTACGAGAGCGTGGCGAGCACGTGCCGGACGACCTCCGGCAGATCGGCGATGGTGGTCTCGTCCGTGCCGGTGGCCGTGGCGGCCGTGAGCATGTTCTCCAGCAGACGGGAGAGGCGATCGGAGTAGTTCACCGCCGCATCGAGCAGATCGTCGAGCTGGGCGTCCGAGAGCCGGTGGCGACGGCGCTTGATGGTCAGCAGGTTTCCGCGGATACCGGTCAGTGGCGTGCGGAACTCGTGCGACACCGTCGCAACCAGGTCGCTGCGGATCCTGTCGGTCTCCTCCAACCGGGCCATCAGGCTCTGCTGACCCTCGTAGAGCTGCTGCCGGTAGTGCTCCACCCGGCGGCGGGACTGCTCGTTGTAATGCCAGAAGACCATCTGTGCGCAGGCAAGGGCGAAGATGAAGCCGGCATGCAGGCCGGCCACCAGCCAGGCGTTGTCCAGCAACTCCCCGTCGGCCGAGATGATGTTGCCGATCGCCAGATTGGCGACGAACACGAAGGCGATCGCCAGCAGGTAGACGGTCCACGCCTCGTAGAGCGCGATCAATGCGACGACCACGAAGAAGTGGAAGTACATCGGGGTGAGGCCGCCCGAGAGATGGACGAGGACGACCGAACAGCACAGCAGCCCGAGGCTGGCGGCCAGGGCACGGACCCGACGGCGGCCGGGCACCACCGCAGAGGCGAACAGCAGCGCCGGCAGACTGGCCGCCAGAAAGCCGTGCACGAGGCTCAGGTCGCGCCAGATCGCGTAACAGACGATGACCGGCGGGTGCATCGCCAGCACCAGGCACATCAACGTGTGACGGGCCGTCCAGTCCTCGATGGGCAGACCGCGGCCCTGGGGAAGCAGCGAGGTGACGCGCCGGGCAACTCCCGGCAGGACGTCCACCTGCTCCGGTGCCGATCCCGGCGGACGCAGCCGACCAGCATGGCGGGCGGCGCGCCCCACATGCGCACTACCATGCCGACGCCGTGCGCGTTCGGGTGTCGATGGACTGACGGTGGACATCCGCGCAAGTTTGTACCGATCCGGTGCTGGAGCACCATGGTTGTCAAGGGTGGTGTCGCATGGCGACAGTGCCCAGGTTTGACTAGGCCATCTGCACCACCTGGTACCGGGCTCAACGGAGCATGGCGCGGACCTCGCTCTCCCCGCCAGGCTGTGGTCCGCGGGGTGGCCCCGAGACGGCCCCCCATGGAGGAGGACACCGTGCCCTCAGTGGCCCTGACAGCCTCGACCGCTTCCGCGATCGCCCCGTCGACCGCGGGTCGGATCGGCCCGCCGCAGCCGGGTGCCGCCGACGATCCCGCGCTGACCGCCGTCATGGCCCGAGCCGCGCGCCCCCAGCTGCGCCTGGTGGCCTCGACCCCGGACACCGAGATCGAAGTGGTCCACGGCCGCGGAGGCCCGGCGTCCTGCGGCTGCCGCGCGTGCACGATGGCCCGCCACCCCGCGGCCATGCTGCGGTTCGAGGTTGTGCGGTAGGCCCGGATCGCGCCCGACATAACGATGGCCCCCCGGGAGAGAAACCCGGGGGCCATCGATGGTCTTGGTGCGAGGGCGTATCTCTCACCCTCTGCGAAGAATCAAAGACGAAATCACTGTGTAGCCCCGACCGGATTCGAACCGGCGCTACCGCCTTGAGAGGGCGGCGTCCTGGGCCGCTAGACGACGGGGCCAAGACTCTGGTTCTTACTTACGCGCTTACGCGCGCGTCACACTATACAGTATAGCGGCCAGTTTCAACCAAGCGGTAGATCTGGTGCAGCTGGGGTACCAGGACTCGAACCTAGACTAACGGAGCCAGAATCCGTTGGGCTGCCAATTACCCCATACCCCATGGGCCCTGTCCGGGCGCTGCCTACTGTACCGCATGCAGAGGGCACATCAGCGCGCCGGGGTGCCGATGTACGCCGGTCATCCCCGTCACGTCCCGTGGCTGGGGCATCGGGAACGACCGGCAGCCACCCGATCCACGGCCACCCGGCGGAGGATCGCACCGCGGGCGCTAGCGAGCCGTCACCGGGTTGGTGAGGGTCCCGATGCCCTCGACTGTCACCGCCACCGTCTGCCCCGGTGACATCGGCCCCACGCCCGCGGGCGTTCCGGTCAGCAGCACGTCGCCGGGTAGCAGCGTCATGGCCGACGACAGGTAGGCGATCAACGAGGGGACGTCGCGCAGCAGCAGGCCGGTTCGGGAGCTCTGGCGCAGTTCGCCGTCCAGGGTGGTGCGGATGGGCAGATCCGCCGGGTCGAGATCCGTCTCGATCCAGGGACCGAGGGGGCAGAAGGCGTCATGGCCCTTGGCCCGGGTCCACTGGCCGTCCGCCTTCTGCTGATCGCGAGCGGTCACGTCATTGGCGCAGGTGTAGCCGAGCACCACCTCGAAGGCCCGTTCCACCGGGACGTCACGGCACAGCCGGCCGATGACGATCGCCAACTCGCCCTCGAAGTCGACCCGCTCGCTGTCCGACGGAAGGATGATCGGATCGCCCGGCCCGGCGACACTGGTGGAGGGCTTGAGGAAGAGAATCGGACGCTGCGGCGGGGTGTCACCGCCCATCTCCTGGACATGGTCGGCATAGTTCCTGCCCACGCATAGCACCTTGCTCGGCAGTACGGGAGCGAGCAGCCGCACGTCGCCGAGCCCCCGGCGGACGCCGGTGAAGGAGAACGGACCGAACGGATGCGGGGTGATGCCGCAGATCACGGCCGTACCCGCCTCGATCGACCCCTCCACAATCCCGAACCCAGGCTCCGAACCATCGGTAAACCTCGCGATACGCATCCCCAAACCGTACCGAGCCCGCGGAAGGCGCTGACACGACCGGCCGGTGGGCGGCCCCGCCACGCCGCGGGTATGACTTGTATGACCGACATGACCACGGCCGGGGCCTGATCAGGTTCGCCAGAACGGTGACGAGTGACCGAGAATCAGGCCAGAATCCGCGCCTGGTCCACCGCCTGGTCCACCAGCGGATGGCGGCCACCCGGTCCCGCTGTCCTGTACTGACCAGAGCCGACGCGGACGGCCGACATCACCGCGGAGCTACCCGGCAAGCTACCCGGCAGAGGACCGGCAGAAGAGAGGAAAGGAAGACGGTGAGCGAGACCGACACCACCCCCGTCTACGACGTCGGCGCACCCGAGCCGAAGCCGATCGACGAGGAGCTGAGCGTCAAACTGGGCCACCTGGCCGAAGACGCGATCCTGCGGGGTAAACCCAACGGCGACGAGCGGTGCGACAACTGCCTGTACTACCTGGACACCGACAAGGACATCGCCTACTGCTGGCACCCGAAGCTGCGCGTTCTGGTCGGCGGCGACTGGTGGTGCCAGTGGTGGGAGGAGATCCCGCAGGACTGACCGCACGTAGCCGGCGGACCGGCCCGCGGCGGCGGGCTGCTCCGCGGGCGATACGCCGGGCCACACCCCCCGAGCGCGGCCCGCCCGGGGGTGTGGCCCGGCGTCAGGGCGCGACCGGGTCCGGGCTCTCCCCCTGCCGCCGCAGTCCGTAGTCGACGGCGTCCTCCAGAGCCGCCCAGGAGGCGGCGATGATGTTCTCGTCCACGCCGATCGTGTCCCAGCGCTCGCGGCCGTCGCTGGTTCCCAGCAGGACCCGGGTCACCGCGCCGGTCCCCTGCTTGCCGTCGAGGATCCGAACCTTGTAGTCCACCAGGTCCAGATCGGCCAACCCCGGATACGCCTTCTCCAGCGCGTTGCGCAGTGCCGTGTCGAGAGCGTTGACCGGTCCGTTCCCCTCCGCCGTCGCGACGTGGCGTTCGCCGTGCGAGGTGAGCTTCACCGTCGCTTCGCTGGCCACCTCGCCGCCCGGACGCTGCTCGACGATGACGCGCCAGGATTCGAGGGTGTAGAACTGCTGCCGGCCGGTTACCTCGTCGCGCAGCAGGAGTTCGAAGGAGGCCTCCGCGGCCTCGTAGACGTATCCGGCAGCCTCCCGCTCCTTGACCAGGTCCACCACCCGTCCGAGCGCCTCACGCTGGTTCGACAGGTCGAGGCCGAGCTCACGGCCCTTCAGTTCGATGGTCGCCCGACCGGCGAGTTCCGAGACCAGCATCCTCATGTCACTGCCCACGACCGCCGGGTCGATGTGCTGGTACAGGTCCGGATCGACCTTGACGGCACTGGCGTGCAGGCCGGCCTTGTGCGCGAAGGCGCTGGCCCCGACGTAAGGCCGGTGCGGGTCGGGCACGGAGTTGGTGACCTCGTCGATCGCGTGAGAGACCCGGACGAGCTCACGCAGCCGCCCGGGCGGCAGCACGGCCCGGTCCAACTTGGTCTCCAGGCCCGCGATGACGCTCAGCAGGTTGGCGTTCCCGCACCGCTCGCCGTAGCCGTTTGCGGTGCCCTGCACGTGGGTGACGCCGGCCTCCACCGCCACCAGGGTGTTCGCGACCGCGCAGTCGGCGTCGTCGTGGCAGTGGATACCGAGCCGGGCGCCGGTTGCGGCGAGAACATCGGCAACGACCGCGCCGATCCGCGTCGGGAGCATGCCGCCGTTCGTGTCGCACAGCACGACGACCTCGGCACCGGCCTCGGCCGCAACGGAGACGACCTCAAGAGCGTAGTCGGGATGCACCCGATGGCCGTCGAAGAAGTGCTCGGCATCGACGAACACCCGCTTTCCCTCCGCGCGCAGATGCGCGACGGTGTCCCGGATCATCGCGAGGTTCTCGGCCGGGGTGGTGCGCAGGGCACGTTCGACATGGCGCAGATCCGACTTGGCGACCAGGCAGACCACCGAGGTCCCCGCGTCCCGAAGCGCCGCCACCTGGGGATCGTCCGCGGCGGCGCGGCCCGCCCGCCGGGTGGCCCCGAAGGCGGTCAGCACGGCGGTCGTCAGGTTCAGTTCGCCGCGCGCCCGGGTGAAGAACTCCGCGTCCTTCGGGTTCGATCCCGGCCAGCCGCCCTCGATGAAACCGACGCCGAGATCGTCCAGGTGACGGGCCACCGCGAGTTTGTCGCCGACCGAGAGCGACAGCCCCTCCTGCTGGGTACCGTCCCGCAATGTCGTGTCATAAACGTGCAGGGAATCGGGATCGTATGGCCGCAAGGGGCGCCCCTCCGCAAGGATCTTGGTTCGTTCCGCCCCGGCCAAGCCGAGCGGTCCGGACAACCTCCGGCACGCCGAACCGAGCAGAGTTCGGGAACCTGGGGCCGCCACGCGCCCGGTCCCAGGGGTCAGCGACCGAAGCGCGCGACGGAGACGGGTTCGCCGCCGGGTGACAAGCCTACGATGTAACAGGCCCGACATGTGACGGATGTGGCGTGCGCCATAGCGGAGGATCTCAGTCCCCCGCGAACCGACGTAGCCGGTCGACCTGCAGGATCGTGATGGTCTGACCTTCCGAGAGAATCCAGGTCCTCCGCTCGAACTCGCGCAACGCCTGGTTCACCGACTGGCGGGAACCGCCGAGCAGCGAGGCGATCTCGGTCTGTGTGAGGCCGAGTTCGATCACTGGACGCCCTGCCTCCCGCATCCGCAGCAGGAGCAACTTGGCCACGCGTCGCGGCAGATCGAGGAAGACGAGGTCGGCATTCGCTCCGGTGAGGCGTCGCACGTGCGCCACCAGTGCTCGGATGAGCTGCTCGGCGACGGCCGGTCGTTCCCGCACGAGTTCCCACACCGCGGTGCGGTCGAGAACCAGCGCGGTACTCGGTTCGAGCGCCTCGACGCCGGCGGACCGGGTCCCCCCTTCGACGATGTTGAGTTCTCCCAGGGTTTCCCGTGGCCCGACAATGTTCAAAACGTGATCACGGCCGTCATCGGCCTTCGTGAGCACCTTCAACCGTCCGGAGGCGACCACCAGAAGGGTGTCGGCGGGTTCGCCTTCCGTGAAGACAACCTGTCCACGCCGGAAACGTCGCGTGACGGCTCGCGTGGCGAGCCGCAACAGGTCCTCCTCCTGCAGTTCCTTCAGCAGCGTGGTCGCTCGGAGCAGGGCGACCGCCTCGTTGTCGTGCATGCGGTGACCGTAGCGCCGTCCGCCTGCCTCATGTTCCCCAACTACCCCGGACGACGGGATCGGATTCGGCGGCAGACCGCAAGCATTCCCGGCGTACGACACAGCCGACATCATACCGTAACATGCTGGCTACTCCAGCAACGTACCACGTCGCGCATGGAGAGGATTCCGGCTACGCCACCACCCGAGGTAACGATGAGGTGCCGAAAACCACCTCGCAGCATCGCGGCAGCCGCCTCGTCCAAGGACCACTCCGGATCCGCGAAGACGACATCGCGGGTGAGATGGTCACCCGCGATCTCGACATCCGGATCCTGAGCCGCAGCGATCGACCGCAGAACGTCCCGTTCGGTCAGGATCCCGTAGCCCTCGCTGTCCGCATCGTGGACGACCGCGGCACCGACCTTGCGCGCCGCCATCAGCCTCGCCGCCTGGCGAAGCGTGTGCCCCGGGCCGATCATGAGAACAAGGGAGCTCATACCCTCCGAAACCCGCACGACGCCCTCCCGACGCTTGTGCATTCGTGAAAACTGCTACTCGCGACGGTAGGCCCTGCCTGCCGTGTTGACCAGAGCGCACGACGCTTCGGCATGGGCATTATGTGAGCCCGGCCACGCGGGGCCGGGCTCACGGCCCTGGCCGGGACGCGGGGGAACGTGGAACGCCCGCGACGACGCCGGCCACGGCGTTATTGCTGGACGAACTCGTTCCACTCCTGGTATCGGTCCAGTTCCCCTCGGGTCGCGCGGTGGAAGATCTCCAGCAGCTCCCGGGTGACGGGGCCCGGCTTCCCGCTCCCGACCTGCCGGTCGTCCACCTCGACGATCGGCACGATCTCGGCCGCCGTGCCGGTGAAGAACGCCTCGTCAGCCAGATAGAGGTCGGTGCGCACGATGTGCTGCTCGATCACCTCGTACCCCTGGTCGGCGGCGATCCTCATGATCGAGGCGCGGGTGATGCCACCGAGCGGACCGTCCGTGAGGAGCGGAGTGATGACCTTGCGTCCGGAGACGATGAAGACGTTTTCCCCGGTGCCGTCGGCTATGTGGCCGTTGGGGCTGGTCAGAATTGCCTCGTCGTAACCGGCCTTGACCGCCGCGACCTTCGCCAGGGACGAGTTGAGGTACTGCCCGGACGCCTTGGCCGCCGGCGGCGTGATGTTCGGGTCGTTCCGCTTCCAGGAGGAGATCATCGCGCGGGCGCCATTCTCCTCCGCCTCCTCGCCAAGGTAGGCACCCCACGGCCACACCGCGATCATGACCTCGACAGGAGAGGGCAACGGATTGAGCCCCATCTCACCGTAACCGAGGTAGATCAGCGGCCGGATGTAGCAGGAGGCGATGTCGTTCACCGCGATGGTCTCCTTCGTCGCCGCGACGACCTGCTCCGGCGTGAAGGACGGCTCCATCACATAAATCTTGGCACTGCGGTAGAGACGGGCGATGTGGTCCGTCAGCCGGAACACGGCGGGCCCCTGGGCCGTCTCGTAGCAGCGGATGCCTTCGAACACACCCCACCCGTAGTGCAGGGTCGGGTTGAGCACGTGGATGCGGGCGTCGTCCCAGTCGACGAACTCTCCACTCATCCAGATCTTCGAGGTTGGGGTGATAGGCACGGCGACTCCAGGCCAAAGTGCGACGAAGCGAACAGGAGATGACGAATCCGCCGATCTTCGCCGTGGTGGGGCCCTGTCGGCTGCCGTCTTACCGGATCTACGGCTCCCGTAGAGAATAACCACGACGCACCTGGACCGGAAGGGCCCCGAGGCGATCAACCATCCGGCCTCCACCGGCGGCGTGGCGGGGTGACGAGAAGACCGGCATGACGAGAACTCAGCCCGCAGCCCGCGCGGCGAGGTCCTCGCCACGTTCCCGTGTCGACGGCTGGGCCGCTCCCGCGGCGGCACGATCCGCCAGGG
>NZ_CDWWXB010000002.1:43350-46056 GCF_977971855.1 Frankia sp. CoWAU3
AGGAGGCGACGGCGGCCTCGACCTTCGCCGCCTCCTCGGCGTGGCCGAGATGATCGAGCAGCATCGCCACCGAGGCGACGGTGGCCGTCGGGTCGGCGAGCTGCCTGCCGGCGATATCCGGGGCGCTGCCGTGCACGGGCTCGAACATGCTCGGGTGGACACCGGAGGGATCGAGGTTGCCACTGGCGGCCAGGCCGATCCCGCCGGTGATGGCCGCGCCGATGTCGGTGATGATGTCACCGAACATGTTGTCCGTCACAACGACGTCGAACCGACCCGGATCGGTCACGAAGAACATCGAGGCCGCGTCCACGTGCTGGTAGTCGACGCGCACGTCGGGGAACTCGGGCGCCACCTCGGCCACGGTGCGCGACCACAGGTCGCCGGCCTTGGTCAGCACGTTGTTCTTGTGCACGAGAGTCAGGTGGCGACGCTCGCGTCGATCGGCCCGCCGGAACGCGTCGCGCACGACGCGCTCGACGCCGTACCGGGTGTTGAGGCTCTCCTCGGTCGCCACCTCATGGGGCGTCCCCTTCCGGAGCACACCCCCCGCGCCCGCGTACGGCCCCTCCGTGCCCTCCCGCACCACGATCATGTCGATGGCCGGATCTCCGGCCAGCGGCGAGCGGACTCCCGGATAGAGCCGCACCGGCCGGAGATTGACGTGATGGTCGAACTCGAACCGCAGCCGCAGCAGCAGGCCACGCTCGAGGACACCGCTGGGCACGCCGGGATCACCGACCGCCCCGAGCAGGATCGCGTCGTGACCGCGCAGTTCCTCCAGCACCGAGTCGGGCAGCGTCTCCCCGGTCTCGTGCCAGCGCCGGGCACCCAGGTCGTATTCGGTCGTGTCGACCTTGGGATGTACCGCGCGCAGCACCCGCAACCCCTCCGCCACCACCTCGGGGCCGATCCCGTCACCGCCAATCACCGCAAGCCTCATAGGCCGACTGTAGCGGCCGACCGCGGCCCCGCAGCGGTCCCACCCGGTCTGGCCCGCCCGACCGGTGCCGATCCGGCACGGGTCCGCACGGGGCCGCTCACGACGGGCCGCCGCCCCGACGGCCGTCATCGTGCTCCCGAACGGCCGCAAACCACCCCCGAATGGATGCTAACAGTAGCCATTTCATTACCTCAGTCCAAGCTCGGCGCTGGAACGGCGCCTCACACCTCCGCATTCGATCACCTTGAGTAATCGTAGTGCACCACCTCGCCAAATAAAGTTCACCCTCGTTGTCGCTGGATTGATTTCCATCGGCCGACTCGGACTACTCGCACGCCTCGCGTCGGCACCCGAAAATCCTGGCGAGCAATGACCGTTTTGGCAACGGATCAACGATGAACGACGCCTCCGGCGCCCAGAAATCGCCGATCTTGCGTCGGGGACACGGGAAGGACGATGAACGGCAATCTGACCGCTACCAGCCGGTCACACAAAAGAGCGCAGGATTCACAACTCCGGACGGTACTCGCGCCCGGCATCGCGGCCGGATGGTAAGAAACTCAGTTACAGGACAGGTGCGACGTGCTTCGATGCGAGGGGGTGCACGGCGCATGATTACTCGGCAGCGGACTCCCGCGGGACCTCCGTCCAGCGACCGCCCCGATGTCGGCGACGCGGCTGTTTCGTCCGGTGGCGCGGCCGAGGGCAGGACGCTGCCCGCGGCCGATGGGGCGGGTCCCCTCGGCCGGTTGAAGAACGGCGACGGCGGTGGGACGCGTGGCGACGACCGGCCCGACCTGCGCCGAATTCTCGCCGACCCCGACGAACCCGTGCTGTTCTTCCAGCCGATCGTGGATCTGCAACGGGGGGTCATCGCGGGGTATGAGGCGCTAGCACGCTTCCACAGCCACCCGGCCCACCCGCCCGACCTCGTCTTCGCCGAGGCGGACCGGCTCGGGCTCGCGGCCCAGTTGGAGGCCCGTGTCCTCGCCGCCGCGCTGGAGGCGCGTGACCGGCTTCCCGACCGCTGCTTCCTCGCGGTCAACGTCCTGCCCCATCTGCTCACCTCACCAGAAGTCACGGCAATCTGGCAGCGTGCGGACCTGCGGCGCCTGGTCCTAGAACTCAACGAGGCAGTCGACCTCGACGCCACCACCGGCCTGACGACCACCGCGGGCGCACTGCGCAACCTCGGTGCGTTCGTGGCGATGGACGACGTCGGCTCGGGCTATGCCGGGTTACGGCAGCTGGCGCGGATCCGCCCCGACTTCGTCAAGCTGGACCGCTCGCTCGTAGTCAACGTGGACGACGACCAGGTCAAGATCGCCCTCACCGAGCTGGTCGGCACCTTCGCCAGCCGGCTCAACGCCTGGGTCATCGCGGAGGGGGTCGAGCGGTTCGACGAGCTCGGAATGCTGGTCGCGCTGGGGGTTCCGCTCGGCCAGGGATTCCTGCTCGGGCGTCCCTCCCGGGCCTGGCAGCAGCTCGACCCAACCGTGGCTAGGCGTATCCGCCAGTTCTCGGAACGCAGCAACCACGCCGCGAGCATCGAGAGCCTGATGGAACAGGTCACGATCAGTATAGGTGACTCCGGTCGGTGCGCCATGTCCGCGGACTGTCCGTCCTGTCCCATGAGCGCCGCCCGGAACCGGGACGGTCTCGCGGCCGGCGATGATCCGGCCGGACCGGACGGTGACCGGACGCCTCGAGCGACCGTCATCGTCTCCAACCGATGCCGACCGGTCGCCCTGCATCTGTCCGGC
>NZ_CDWWXB010000002.1:46353-63474 GCF_977971855.1 Frankia sp. CoWAU3
ATTCGATCCCGTGATAATCGTGACCGAGATGGGGCGCCCACTCGGCCTGGTACGGATGGAGCGTCTGATGCTACGGCTCGCGGAAATGTCCACATGAGGCGAAACCGCTATTGGACCGCGCAGGCGCTCATGTCGCCGAGCCCAGCGGCCAGGAGCCATTCCGCGCCGGCAGAGATCATCGTCCGGCACCCGAGCATGAAGCAATTCTACTGTGGTGCGATCATGCACGACTGCGAGACGCGCATGATCGCCCCCACCGAAGACGATCTTCTCCGTTCCGTCGACACCCACGCGCAAGTTGATCATGGTATGACGGATATCCCGGAGTCGATGCTGGACGAGGTCCGCCAGACTATCCACGACGTAGAACCGGCGGACCACCACGACTAACCAGCGCCACCACCACGACCAGCCCGCGCGGGCACCGAACGGTCCCGGGCAGCCCGGTTCACGGCACTCACCACGGCCCGCAGGGACGCCGTCACGATGTTGGCGTCGATCCCGACTCCCCAGAAGATCCGGTCGTCGACGGCCACCTCGAGGTACGCGGCCGCTCGCGCATCCGCTCCCGAGCCCAGGGCGTGCTCGTTGTAGTCCAGAATCCGCACGGTCAGATCGCGGCTGGCGAGCGCCGTGACGAATGCGTCAATGGGGCCGTTGCCGGTTCCCGTGATCACCGTGTCGGCCCCCTGGAAACGGACCGAGACGGAGACCTCATCCCGATCGCCCGACGCCGCCGTCGTCCGGGAGCCCAGCAGTTCGAGCGGGCCGGACCCCTCCGCGCCGTCCAGGAAGTACTCGCTGCGGAAAATCGTCCAGAGTTCCTCGGCCGTCACCTCGCCGCCCGCGGAGTCGGTGTGGCGCTGTACGACACCGGAGAACTCGATCTGCAGCCGGCGCGGCAGGTCCAGGGAGTGCTCGGACTTCAGCAGGTATGCCACCCCTCCCTTGCCGGACTGACTGTTCACCCGGATCACCGCCTCGTAGGAGCGGCCGACGTCCTTCGGGTCGATCGGCAGGTAGGGCACCTCCCAGCGGGTCTGGCCGGTGCGCTCCATGGCCTCGAAACCCTTCTTGATGGCGTCCTGATGGGAGCCGGAGAAGGCGGTGTAGACGAGGTCGCCGCCGTAGGGATGACGGGGATGGACGGGCAGCTGGTTGCAGTACTCCACCGCGCGCCGGATCCCGTCGATGTCCGAGAAATCGATCATCGGGTCGATCCCCTGCGAGAACAGGTTCATCCCCAGCGTGACCAGGCAGACGTTTCCGGTCCGTTCCCCATTGCCGAACAGGCAGCCCTCGACCCGGTCGGCGCCGGCCAGCACACCCAGTTCCGCCGCGGCGACCGCGCAGCCCCGGTCGTTGTGCGGATGCAGGGACAGCACGACGGCATCCCGGCGGGTCAGGTTCCGCCCGACCCATTCGATCTGGTCGGCGTAGACGTTCGGGGTCGACATCTCGACCGTCGCCGGCAGGTTCAGCACGACCGGACGCTGCGGGGTCGGCGCCCACACGTCCATGACTGCCTCGCACACCTCCACCGCATAGTCGAGTTCGGTGCCGGTGAACGACTCCGGGCTGTACTGCCAGCGCACATCGGTGCCGTCCAGCAGTTTCTCGGCGTACTGGGCACACCACCGGGCGCCCTGCACCGCGATCTCGGTCACCCCCGCCCGATCAAGACCGAACACCACCCGCCGCTGCAACGTGGATGTCGAGTTGTACAGGTGGATCAGCGCCCGGTACGCGCCGACCAGCGACGCGGCCGTGCGCTCGATCAGGTCCTCCCGCGCCTGCGTCAGGACCTGGATGACGACGTCGTCCGGGATGCGATCTGATTCGATCAGCTGCCGGATGAAGTCGAAGTCGGTCTGGCTGGCCGCCGGGAACCCGACCTCGATCTCCTTGTACCCCATCGCCACCAGCAGCTCGAACATCTGCATCTTGCGGGCGGGGGTCATCGGGTCGATCAGTGCCTGGTTACCGTCGCGCAGATCGACACTGCACCATTGCGGGGCGCGAGTGATCGTCCGCTCGGGCCAGGCCCGGTCGGGAAGTGAGACGGGGACGAACGGACGGTACTTCTCGACCGGCATGCCGGACGGCTGCTGCGTGGTCATTCCTGCTCCTGCTTCCTCGAAAGAGTCCCCCGCGACCGTGATCGCACGGTTCGCGACGTGGGTGACTGGATGCCGGAGGATCCGCGGAGAATCAGCAGAGGAGCGTCAGGCCGCACCTGGACGCTGGACCGCCGGATGGCGAGGATCCCGACGCTGACACACGAAAACACCGCGACGGGGAAGCCAGCTCGGGTATCAGGCCCCGCCGCGGCGGCTAAGGAGAAGCAGCGCACGCATCGCGCACCAACATTACCGGATGTTCGGCCGACCGCGAGGAAACTCCGGTGCCGCGACGGCGCCGGGGACACGGAACTGACCGCTGCGGGGCCGCAGGTCGTCGGTGCGCACGGTGCACACGGCCGCGTGCGCACCGAGCTGCCAGCTGGGTTCGGACGGGTAGATCGTGCCAACGGTGCGGTGCGGAGTGCTGTCGACGGTTCCGGGAAACTCGCGCAGTGCTCCGGCACAGCGTTCGTCCGTCACCTCGGCGACCACCGACGCGCCAGGCCAGCGATGGAAGAGCACCGCCAGGTCGACCATCCGGGTGACCTCGTCGATGTGGGGCTCCCGGCAGCTCACCCGGACGGGCACCACCGGATCGACCGAGGCGGGCGAGCCCGCCGGATACGGGGTCCAGTTCAGGCAGTCACCCGGCCGCAGGGCCGCGAGCAGGTCCGGCCTGATCCCAAAGCCGGCGGGGGGACCGGTCAGCGTGCCGGTGGCAGCCGGTACGGCGGTCTGCTTGGTGGCCGCGGAGGACCCCGACGACGTGGTCGGCACCAGCCGTGCGACGGTCGGGCTGGTCCGGTTCGCCGTCTGCCGCAGGGCGACGACGGTGATGGTGATCATCCCGACGATGATGGCCATGAACGTGACCATTCGCGCGATCTGGCGGGGACGGCCCGGTGGTCTGGGCGGCGCCACCAGCCGATGGAAAAAGCCGGGCAGACCCCGGGAAGCTGGGACGACCTGACAACGGCTGGAAGCCGGCCGGCCGTGCTGCCGGCTGCGCTCGGCCGCGGACGGTTCGAGAAACCGGGCTCCGCGGACGAATCGCTCATCCAGGCGAAGCCCCTCGAACGGGTCCTGATGCCGCGACGCCATGCTAGCCACGGTAAACCCGACACCACGACTACGGCGCACGTTCCACGGAAAGATCACCTGGATCACGTCCCCATGCCACCGCTACCCGTACCCAATCGATCGCCTACCGTTGAGATCGCCCGCAGCTACCCCTGGTAAACCCCACCCAGCCCAGGTAATCCACGGCAACCCGAGGAACACCCCGGACCACCGAAGGCCCCCACGACTCCCCCCGCAAAATCGCCGAAGGTGCCTTTGCGGAGACCCCACACGGCGGCGAAGCCACCGTGTGGGGAAGGAGTCATTCGCTGCTGATGCTTACGGCCCTGGCGTAGGAAGCGCCGATGATCTTCGCGATCTCGGCCAGGATGTCGGGGGCGACCGCGTCGTCGAGCGACAGCGACATCAACGCCTCGCCGCCGGCCTGCAGGCGGCTGACCTGCGCACTGGCGATGTTGATGTGCGCCTCGCCGAGCAGGGCACCGACCGCGCCGACGATCCCCGGCCGGTCCTCGTAGCGGAAGAATGCCAGATGCGCCTCGGGCCGGATGTCGACCTCGAACCCGTCGATCGCGGTGATCTTCTCGACCTGCCGTGAGCCGACAAGCGTGCCGCTCACCGACACGGGCGTGCCGTCGGCGAGGACTCCTCGCACAGTCACGAGGTTGTGATAGTCGGGGCTGTCCTCGGCGGTCTCCAAGGCCACGTCGACCCCGCGCTCCTTGGCCAGCAGCGGCGCGTTGACGTAGGTGACCTGCTCCTCGGTCACGTCGGTGAACACACCCTTGAGCACCGCGAGCTGCAACACCGAGACGTCGTGCACGGCGATCTCGCCCCGCACCTCGACGGTGATCGCGGCGGCCAGGCTGCCCGCGAGGCCGGAGAAGAGCTGCCCGAGCTTCTCCGCAAGCGGAAGACCCGGCCGGAGGTCCTCGGCCACGACGCCACCGGCCTGCACGTTGACCGCGTCGGGCACGAACTCGCCTTGCAGCGCCAGCCGCACCGAGCGGGCGACGGCGAGCCCGGCCTTGTCCTGCGCCTCCTGGGTGGACGCGCCGAGGTGGGGGGTGACGACGACGTTGTCGAGCCCGAACAGCGGGGAGGCCGTCGTGGGCTCCTTGGCGAAGACGTCGATGCCCGCACCGCCGACCTGACCGGAGCGGACCGCCTCGGCGAGCGCAGCCTCGTCAACGAGGCCGCCGCGCGCCGCGTTGACGATGATGACACCGGGCCTGGTCCGGGCCAGCTCGTCGGTGCCGATCAGACCGAGCGTCTCCGGCGTCTTGGGCAGATGGATCGTGATCACGTCACTCTGCCGAAGCAGCTCGTCGAGGTCGACAAGGGTCACGCCGTGCTGCGCGGCACGGGCCACCGACACGTACGGGTCGTAGGCGATGACCTTCATCCCGAAGCCGGCGAGCCGCTGCGCCGCGAGCACGCCGATCCGCCCGAGGCCGACGACGCCTGCCGTCTTCTCCACGAGTTCGACACCGACGTACTTCGAGCGCTTCCACTCGCCGCCGCGCAGTGCCTCGCTGGCCGCGGGAACCCGCCGGGCGACGGCGAGCAGCAGCGCGATCGCATGCTCGGCCGCACTGACGATGTTCGACTGCGGCGCGTTGACCACCATGACACCGCGCTGGGTGGCGGCGGCGACGTCGACGTTGTCCAGCCCGATGCCGGCCCGGGCGACGACCTTGAGCTTTCCCGCGGTGGCGAGCACCTCGGCGTCGATCTTGGTGGCCGACCGGACGATCACGGCATCGACGTCGGCGATGGCGGGCAGCAACGCGGACCGGTCGGCACCGTCGACGTGACGAACCTCGAAGTCCCCGGACAGCACCTCCAGCCCGGCCGGTGAGAGCTCCTCGGCAACGAGTACGACAGGCACTGGACCTCTCCTAGCGACCTCGGGTCAGACCGGGAGGCGACGCGGAACGAGGCGTGATCACGTGGCCTTCGGCCTGGCGATGATGAACGTGGATACTGCGGACACCGCACGAGGCGGCGGGCCCAGCCTACCGACGCCCGCCGTGGACTCCGAGCCCTTTCCGCCGACCGACGGCGACGGCGTGCCCGGACGGGGACGGCACGCACCCGGGGACGGCGGCAGCGCACCACGGCCGCCCCCGAGAGGGCACGATCCGCCCGACGACCCGCGGGACCTACCTGGAGATCCAGAAATCAGGCGATCCAAGACATCATCGGCCGGAGCTTCGCGCCGACCTGCTCGATCGGGTGCTGCTTGCCCTCCGCCACGAGCTTGGTGAAATTCGGCCGACCGTTGTCGTCCTCGGCCACCCACTCGCGAGCGAACGCGCCGTCACGGATCTCGTCGAGGATCTTGCGCATCTCGGCCTTCACGGCGGGGGTGATGACGCGCGGGCCACGCGTGACATCGCCGTACTCCGCGGTGTCCGAGATCGAGTACCGCATCTGGGAGATGCCGCCCTCGTACATCAGGTCGACGATGAGCTTGAGCTCGTGCAGGCACTCGAAGTAGGCGACCTCCGGGGTGTAGCCCGCCTCGACGAGGGTCTCGAAGCCGGCCTGCACGAGCGCGCTGGCGCCGCCGCAGAGCACGGCCTGCTCGCCGAACAGGTCGGTCTCGGTCTCCTCGGTGAAGGTGGTCCTCAGCGCACCGGCCCGGGTGCCACCGATGCCCTTGGCGTAGGCCAGCGCGACGGCCAGCGCGTTGCCGCTCGCGTCGGCCTCCACCGCGACGAGGACGGGAACGCCCTTGCCCTCCTCGAACACCCGCCGCACCAGGTGACCCGGCCCCTTCGGAGCGACCATGAACACGTCGACGCCGGCCGGCGGCTCGATGAGCCCGTAGCGGATGTTGAAACCGTGCCCGAACGCCAGCGCCTTGCCCGCGGTGAGGTGCGGGGCGATGGACTCCGCGTAGATCGTGCGATGGGTGGTGTCCGGAGTGAGCAGCATGATGATGTCGGCCTCGGCGGACGCCTCCGCCGGGGTGAGGACCCGCAGGCCCTCTTCCTCGGCCCTGGCCCGGCTGCGGCTGTCCGCCGGCAGGCCGACCCGCACGTCGACACCACTGTCGCGCAGGTTCAGCGCGTGCGCGTGGCCCTGGCTGCCGTAGCCGATGACGGCGACCTTACGGTCGGCCAGGACGTCCAGCGAGGCGTCATCGTCGTAGTAGATCTCGACCATCGTGGGGAATCTCCTCGTTGAGTGGATGGGAAAAAGACGCGCGACGGTCCCGGTCAGGCCGGACGGTCGACTGCTCGCAGGCTGCGATCGGTGATCGAACGCGATCCGCGGCCGAGTGCCACCAGGCCGGACTGGACCAGTTCCCGGATTCCGAACGGCTCCAGCATGCGGATGAGGGCGTCCAGCTTGTCGCGGGTTCCCGTCGCCTCGATGGTGACGGCGTCCTGGGCGACGTCGACCACCTTGGCACGGAACAGGGCGACCGTCTCGAGGACCTGGGACCGCACCGACAGGTCGGCGCGCACCTTCACGAGCATCAGCTCACGTTGCACCGAGGCGGAGGTGTCCATCTCGACGATCTTCAAAACATTGATCAGCTTGTTGAGCTGCTTGGTCACCTGTTCCAGCGGCAGGTCCTCCACGACGACGACGATCGTCATCCGGGAGATGTCAAGCTGCTCGGTCGGCCCGACCGCGAGTGACTCGATGTTGAACCCGCGCCGGGAGAACAGGCCCGAGACCCGGGCCAGCACCCCGGGCTTGTTCTCCACCAGCACGGACAGGGTATGGCGGGTCATCAGATGTTCACCTCGGCGTCGCCGGAGTAGTCGAAGTCCGGCGCGGTGTCGCGCGCGATGCGGATGTCGTCGTTGCTGGCGCCGGCGGCGACCATCGGCCACACCATGGCGTCGGGATGCACGACGAAGTCCACCACGACCGGGGCGTCGTCGATCGCCATCGCCTTCTCGATCGTCGCGTCGACATCCGCCGCCGTCTCGCAGCGCAGCCCGACGCAGCCCAACGCCTCGGCCAGCCGGACGAAGTCGGGCACCCGCACCCTCCTGGACGCCCCTGCGCCCCGCCCAGACGCCCCTGCGCCGCCGGTCCGCGGGGAGTCCGGGTGCGTCCCGAGCTCCGTGTTGGAGTACCGCTTGTCGTAGAAGAGGGTCTGCCACTGGCGGACCATGCCGAGCGACCCGTTGTTGATGACGGCAACCTTGATCGGGATTCCCTCCAGCGCGCAGGTCGCAAGCTCCTGGTTGGTCATCTGGAAGCAGCCGTCACCGTCGACGGCCCACACCGTGGCGTCGGGGCGGCCGACCTTGGCGCCCATCGCGGCCGGCACGGCGTAGCCCATCGTGCCGGCGCCGCCGGAGTTCAGCCAGGTGTAGGGGTTCTCGTAGGAGATGAACTGCGCGGCCCACATCTGGTGCTGCCCGACGCCGGCGGCGAAGATGGTCTCCGGTCCCGCGATCTTCCCGAGCCGCTCGATGACGTACTGCGGGGCCAGCGAGCCGTCAGCCGGCTGGTCGTAGCCCAGCGGGTAGGTCCGGCGCCAGCCGTCCAGCGTCCGCCACCAGGCGGCGAGGCCCGGCCGCTCCTCCAGGACGAGCGCGGCGACGAGCTCGTTGATCACATCACGGCAGTCACCGACGATCGGCACGTCCGCGGGCCGGTTCTTGCCGATCTCGGCCGGGTCGATGTCGGCGTGAATGACCGCGGCACCGGGCGCGAAGGAGGACAGCCTGCCGGTCACCCGGTCATCGAAGCGGGCCCCGAGAGTGATCAGCAGATCCGCCTTCTGCAACGCGGTCACCGCGGCGACCGACCCGTGCATGCCGGGCATGCCCAGGTGCTGGGGATGGGAGTCGGGGAAGGCGCCGCGGGCCATGAGGGTGGTGACCACCGGGATGCCGGTGAGCTCCGCAAGTGTCCGCAGCTCCGCGGCAGCGCGGGCCCTGAGCACTCCCCCACCGATATAGAGCACCGGACGCCGGGCAGCACTGATCATCTTCGCCGCCTCGCGCACCTGCTTGCCGTGCGGGCGGGTGACCGGACGATAACCGGGCAGGTCGAGAGCCGGCGGCCAGACATCGTGCGGCAGCACGGAGGTGACCGACTGCAGGATGTCCTTGGGCAGGTCGACGAGCACCGGTCCGGGCCGGCCCGTCGCCGCCAGGTGGAACGCCTCCGCGATGATCCGCGGGATGTCGTCGGCGGACTGGACCAGGAAGTTGTGCTTGGTGATCGGCAGGGTGATGCCGCAGATGTCCGCCTCCTGGAAGGCGTCGGTCCCGATCGAGGGGCTGGGGACCTGCCCGGTGACGGCCACGATCGGCACCGAGTCCATGTAGGCGTCGGCGATCGGGGTCACCAGGTTGGTCGCCCCCGGCCCCGACGTCGCCATGCACACCCCGACCCGCCCGGTGGCCTGCGCGTACCCCTCGGCCGCATGACCCGCGCCCTGCTCGTGCCGGACAAGGACATGTCGCACTCGGGTGGAGTCGAACAGTGGATCATATGCGGGCAGGATCGCGCCGCCGGGGATGCCGAAGACCACGTCGGCTCCGACCGCTTCAAGGGAGTGGACGAGCGACTGGGCTCCGGTGATCTCTCGTGTCATCTGGTCGTCTTCCTTGACAGGCCGGGGATGTACGTGGCACGTGGCAATCTCGGCTGGCACTGCGGGACCGGCGGGACCGGGCCCGGCGGGCACGGCTCTGCCAGCTGAGCACGACCACGCAGGCTTGGCACGAGGCAGTGCTCACTGCACGAAAAAGCCCCTCGTGCCGAGGCACTGAGGGGCGGCGCACAGGTCGACGTCGTCGACTATGCGCGCTCTGAGCGTACGAGAATCCCGAGATGCACGGTTCTACCCTGCCGGAGTTCCCGGCCCACGTCAAGCATCGCCGGGCACCGGGTCCAGCCGGGCACCCGGTCCAGCCAGGTCATTGCCCGCCGGAGCCGGGCGCACCGATCTGGCCACCGTCCAACGCGGTGAGGAACCTGGCCGCGACCGGCGCGGCCGTCTCCGCGCCGAAGCCGCCGTCCTCGACGACCACCGCGAAGGCCACATCGCCCCGGTAGCCGACGAACCACGCATGGGTCGGCGGCGGGTTGCCGTCCTTGTACTCGGCGGTGCCGGTCTTCCCGAAGACCTCGCCGGGCATCGGGACCTTCGCGGCGGTGCCCTCGGTGACGACCGCCCGCATGAAGTCCCGCAGCGGGGGCAGCACCACGGGCGGGATGGGGTTGCTGCGCGCCGACTGGCCGACGACGAACGGCTGGCGCCAGGTACCGCTCGCGACCGCCGCGGCGACGCTCGCCATCTGCAGCGGGGAGACCTCGATGCGGGCCTGGCCGATCGACGCCGACGCCGACTCGACCACGTCACGCGGGGTCGGGAAGGTCCCCCCGACGCTGGCGATATCCAGCGGTGGTCGGCCGTCGAAGCCGTAAAGCTGGGCGGCCTTCTCCAGCGCGCCGTCCGGGAGTGACTCCTCCAGCCGGATGAACGCGGTGTTGCAGCTCCTGGCGAACGCGGTCCGCAGCGGGATGGGGCCGAACTGCTCGGACTCGGCGTTCTGGAAGGTCCGACCGCCGACGCTGACCGTCTGGGTGCAGTCCAGGGGCATGTCCGGCGCCTTGCCGTTCATCAGCGCGGCGGTGGCCGTCACGATCTTGAAGGTGGAACCCGGTGGGTACTTGCCCCGGACAGCCCGGCCCGACCCGCTGGGCGGATGGTTGGCCAGGGCCAGGATGGCGCCGGTACGAGTGTCGATCGCGACCATCGCCCCGGTCGGGCGGGCCGCGGTGGCCAGGGCCGCCTCGGCGGCCTGCTGGACCCGCAGGTCGATCGTGGTACGGATCGCCTCGCCGTCGGTCATCGGATAGGTGTGCAGCGTCTGCACGGTCGCGTTCTTCGCATCCCGCACGACGACCGCGCCGCCCTGCGCCCGCAGCCGGTCGTCGTACACCCGCTGCAACCCGGACAGCGGCGCCGTCCGACCGACGAGGTTGCCCGCCAGGTCGGAGGAGTCCCGTAGGGGCTGGCCCGCCACGTCGAGCAGGTCCCCCCGCTTACCTGTGGAGGCGGTCCGGTCCAGGTGCAGCCCTGGGCGCAGGGCCGGATGCACCGAGGGCGGATCAGCCTTCACCCGCCACCCGCCGCCGGTCGAGACGAGATGCAGCGCCCCGGTGTACTCCAGCGGCGTCGGCAGACCGGAGAGCGTGAGCCTGGCCAGGTACGGCACGGTCGCCGTCTCGCCGCTGCGGCTGATCGCGCCCGGGGTAAACGTAGCCGCTGTGACGAGCAGGCGGTCACGCACCTCGGCCATCGTGCCCACCAGGCGCGCGACGTCGATACTCCCGGGCGTGGAGACGGCGGCGACAGCCGCGGAGCCGGGGGTCGCCGTCCCACCGGAAGTCGTCAGCGTCCGCCAACCGGCCAGGTAGGAGTCGGCCGCGGCCTGGACCTTCCGGTCGGCGGCGCGGTTGTTCAGGACGTAGCCGACGCCGCCGGCGACGGCCAGCAGGACGACGACGACCGCGACGATGATCGCCGTCCGGCGGCCCCGGCCCCGGCGGCGGGAGGTTGACGCGGTGAAGCCGGAAGGTGTAGGGGGCACGGCGGCACGCTCTCCCCTCGATCGTGACACCCCGATGGGAGACCCACCCTATGGAGGCCTCCGGCCCTTCGCATCCGACGCGCCGTACGACGTCGGCAACCCGACACGCGGGTCCGACACAGCAGGAGAACGTGGTCCTCCCGAGCTCGGATCACGGAGAGGCAACCCACGGCACGGGGGACGGCGGCGACCGGTCGGACGTTTCTCGAACGAATGGCGCTAAAATCTGCGAATCATCTTGAATACGACAAATCGGGGATCGGGCGAGCGAGGGCCGGGAAGCCGAGGGCCGGGAAGCGGTGTCAGGAGACGCCGAGGCGCTCCAGCAGCAGTCGCCGCACGGCCGCCGCGTCCGCTTGGCCCTTCATCGCCTTCATCACCGCGCCCACCAGCGGACCGACGGCGTTCACCTTGCCACCGCGGACCTTCTCGGCGATGTCGGGGGCACCGAGGAGCGCCGCGTCGACGGCCGCGGTGAGCGCGCCGTCGTCCGCGACGATCGCCAGCCCACGGCCGGCGATCACCGCGTCGGGCGTGCCCTCACCGGCGAGCACCCCGTCGATGACCTTGCGGGCCAGCGCGTCGGTGAGCTCGCCCGCGGCCACCAGCGCGGTGATCCGGGCGACGTCGGTCGGGGTGATCTTAAGATCGCGCGGCTGGAGACCGGCGTCCGAAGCGCGCCTGGCCAGCTCGTTGAGCCACCACTTGCGGGCGGTCGCCGGGGCCGCGCCGGCGGCGATGGTCTCCTCGACCAGGTCGAGGACCGCGGCATTGCGCAGGTCCTGCAGGTCCCGCGCGGTGTAGCCGTGCTCGGCGATCAGCCGGGCCCGGCGCGCCGCGGGCAACTCCGGCAGGCCGGCCCGCAGCCGCTCGACGTATTCCGCGGGCAGGGCCAACGGGGTGAGATCAGGCTCCGGGAAGTACCGGTAGTCGGTGGCCTCCTCCTTGGAGCGACCCGACGAGGTGCGGCCCGACGCCTCGTCGAAGTGGCGGGTCTCCTGGATGATGCGCTGGCCGTCGTCGAGCAACGCGGCCTGCCGGGTGGTCTCGTAACGCACCGCGCGTTCCACCGACCGCAGCGAGTTGAGGTTCTTCGTCTCGGTGCGGGTGCCGAAGGGAGCGTCCGGGTCGCCGGGCGCCGGCCGCGGGCGCAGCGAGACGTTGGCGTCGCAGCGCAGCGATCCTTGCTCCATCCGGACGTCGGAGACCCCGAGCGCCCGGATCAGCTCCCGCAACTCATCCACGTAGGCCCGGGCCACCTCGGGGGAACGCACGTCCGGTTCGGTCACGATCTCCACGAGCGGGATGCCGGCCCGGTTGTAGTCGACCAGCGAGTGGGTGGCGCCGTGGATGCGGCCGGTGGCGCCGCCGACGTGCAGCGACTTGCCGGTGTCCTCCTCCATGTGCACCCGGGTGATGCCCACCCGGTGCACCTCGCCCTCGACCTCCACGTCGAGCCAGCCGTTCGTGCACAGCGGCTCGTCGTACTGGCTGATCTGGAAGTTCTTCGGCATGTCGGGATAGAAGTAGTTCTTGCGCGCGAACCGGCACCACGACGCGATCTCACAGTGCAACGCGAGTCCGATCATGACCGCGAAGCGCACCGCCGCCTCGTTCACCACCGGCAGGGAACCCGGCAGCCCGAGGCACACCGGGCAGACCTGCGTGTTGGGCTCGGCACCGAAGGCTGTCGCGCAGCCGCAGAACATCTTGGAAGCGGTGCCGAGTTCGACGTGCGTCTCCAATCCGATCACCGGCTCGTAGCGGGCCAGAACGTCGGAGTAGGACGGCAGCGCGCCGGCGGGAGCCACTGTGCTCACCGGATGAACTCCTCATGGGTCGCTGGGTGGGCGGGTGTCGCGGACGTGCACGTAGGTGAGGAACACCGCGGCAGGTAGGCCGAGCACTCCCCAGACGAGCAGGACCGGGTTGAGCGTGGCGATGCCGAGACCCAGCACCAGCATGGTGAGCAGCCACACCACGCCCACCAGGAACCGGTCCTGTCGGCCGCTGCGCAGACTCACCATCGCCGTTTCCTTCCCTTCCCTCGCGGTCGGCGGCCCGTCACCGCGGCCGCCACACCCGGAACACGGATGACCCGCGAGAGCGCCGGGCGCCCGCTCACAGCGCCGGGACCTCGTCGAGCAACGGATGGCCGCGTTCGACGTCCAACGCCTCCTCCAGCGCCCCGCCGACCCGGTAGAGCCGGTCATCGGCGAACGGCGGCGCCATGATCTGGATACCCACCGGCAGCCCGTCCACGAGCCCGGACGGCAGGCTCATCGCCGGGCCGCCCGCGAGGTTGGACGGGATCGTGCACAGGTCCGACAGGTACATGGCCACCGGATCGTCGACCTTCGCGCCCAGCGGGAAGGCCGGTGTCGGGGTGGTGGGCGAGACCAGGACGTCGACCTGCTCGAACGCGGCGGTGAAGTCGCGGCTGATCAGCGTACGGACCTTCTGCGCCTGGCCATAGTAGGCGTCGTAGTACCCCGAGGACAGGGCATAGGTGCCCAGGATGATCCGCCGCTTCACCTCCGGGCCGAAGCCGGCTTCGCGGGTGCGGCTCATGACCTCCTCGGCCCCGGCCCGACCGTCGTCGCCGATCCGCAGCCCGAAGCGCATCGCGTCGAAGCGAGCCAGGTTCGACGAGCACTCGCTGGGCGCGATCAGGTAATAGGCGGGCAGCGCGTAGCTGAAGTGCGGGCAGCTCACCTCGACGACCTGGGCGCCCAGGCCCGTCAGCGCCTCGACCGCGGCGGCGAAGGCGGCCTCGACCCCCGGGTCGTACCCGTCGCCGGCGAACTCGCGGACCACACCGACCCGCATACCGCGGATGTCGCGCTGCCGTGCCGCCGCCACGACCGCGGGAACCGGCGCGTCGACGCTCGTGGAGTCCAGGGGATCGTGGCCGGCGATCGCGGCGTACAGCAACGCCGCGTCGGTCACCGTGCGGGTCAGCGGGCCGGCCTGGTCCAGCGAGCTGGAGAAGGCGACCAGCCCGTAGCGGCTGACCCCACCGTAGGTGGGCTTGACCCCGACCAGACCGCAGAGGGCTGCCGGCTGACGGATGGAACCGCCCGTGTCGGTGCCGAGGGCGAGCGGCGCCTCGAAGGCGGCGACGGCCGCGGCGCTGCCGCCGCTGCTGCCGCCGGGGATGCGGGTGACGTCCCAGGGGTTGCGGGTCGGCCCGAACGCCGAGTTCTCGGTCGACGAGCCCATGGCGAACTCGTCCATGTTGGCCTTACCCAGCAGGACGACGTCCGCGGCCCGCAGCCGGCTCACCACCGTGGCGTCGTACGGGGGACGCCAGCCCTCGAGGATGCGGCTGCCGCAGGTGGTGGGCATCCCTCGGGTGGTGAAGACGTCCTTGAGCGCCAACGGCACCCCGGCGAGCGGCCCGAGGCGCTCCCCGGCCGCGCGCCGGTCGTCGACCGACCGGGCCGCGGCGAGCGCGCCGTCGGCGTCCACGTGCAGGAAGGCGTGGACGGTCTCGTCGACCTTGGCGATGCGGTCCAACGCCGCCCGGGTCGCCTCGACGGCACTCAGCCTGCCGGCGGCGATCGCGGCCGCCGTCGCGGCGGCGGACAGGCGCACGACGTCAGTCGTGCCGGGAGGTGTCGGGTTCTCCGTCATGTTCTCCGTCATGCGGGCGGCGACCTCATTCGTCCGGATCGAGGATACGGGGCATCCGGAACCGCCCGTCCTCGGTGGCGGGGGCACCGGCCAGGGCCTCGGTGACGGGCAGCGACGGGCAGATGGTGTCCGGCCGGAAGACGTTGGTCAACGGCACGGCGTGGCTGGTCGGCGGGATGTCCCCGGCGGCGATCTCGGAGACTCGGGCGACCGCGGACAGGATCGCCTCGAGCTGCGGTGCCAGCGCATCGAGCTCGTCGCCGGTCACCGACATCCGCGCCAAGCGGGCGAGGTGAGCCACCTCGTCCCGAGTGATCGCCATGGCGTGTGGCCCCTTCGTGGGCGGTGGGCGCGGGGCCCGTGACTGGTCCTGGGCGCCGCGACGGATGCGGGAACCGGAACCGGGAGAGGCCGGATGCACCCCTGGGGCGCCCCGGGCGGACGGTCCCGGACCGGACGCATCGCCGCGTCGACGTGATGTCATCGTACGGGCCGCGGCGGGACCCCCGCGGACGCCGCCCCCCGCTGCTCTCCTGGCCCAGGCCGCCCTTCGGGGTTTCCGTCACCTCACCTTCGGCGAGGTTCCTGTGCTGTGGTCCTGGGGGAGCCGCCGGCCGGGCGGGGACGTTATCTTCGCGTGACCGGCCGGCCATCCCGCCGACATGCTCTTTGCGCATGCTCAGCTACATGTCGTATCTGCTTCGCCTCGTGCTGCCGGACCGCCCTGGAGCGCTCGGCGCGGTGGCCACGGCCCTGGGCAGGGCGAGCATCGACATCGTCAGCATCACCGTCATCGAGCGCACCGCCGACGGAGCCGTGGACGATCTGCTCGCGCTTCTGCCACCGGACGGCCTCGCCGATCGCGTCCTCACCGCCGCTCATTCGGTTCCAGGCGTGATCGTCGAGTCGCTTCGGCCATTTCTCTCGCCGACGGGGGCGGTATCGGCAACGACCTCGACCTGGTGGACGCCATGACCGATCGGCCGCACGACGCCGTGGCGACCCTGACGGACCTCGCGCCCGGCGTCTTCCACGCCGACTGGGCGGTGCTGCTGGAGCACGTCGGGCCGGACGACATCAGGGTCCGGGAAACCTCGGTGGGCGCTCCGGCCCTCGGCGGGGACGATCTCGGTGTCCCCGAACGGGTCCGGTTACCCCTGCCCTGGCTGCCGCTGGAACGGCCGCGGCGGATCGGGGCCGAGGATGGCGCCTTCCCGCCTCGCTGGCGGGCGGTCAGCATGGAACTCGCCGCGGCCCCGGTCGGCGGCGACCGGTTGGTGATCCTGGTCGGGCGGCCCGGCGGCCCCCGGTTCCGCTCCTCCGAGATCGACCGACTGGCCCATCTGTCGGGCATCGCCGCGAGCCTGACCAGGACGGACCGTTTCTGAGTGGGGGAGCCTCCCCGGGTTATTCCACCGGGATCTCGGCCTTCTCGGGACCGTCGGCGGGAACGGCGAGCTTGCTGGCCGCGTCGACCCCCTGCGCCAGCAGAACGGCAAATCCGGCCTCGTCCAGCATGGGGATCCTGAGACTGCGCGCCTTGTCGTACTTCGAGGCCCCCGGATCCGCGCCGACGACGACGGCGGTGGTCTTCCTACTCACCGAGCCGGTGACCTTGCCGCCGCGCGCCTCGACCGCCTCCTTGGCCGAGTCGCGGCTCCAGTCGGTGAGCGTGCCGGTGATGACGACGGTGACGCCGTCGAGGGGACGTGGGCCCTCCTCCGCGCCGACGTCGGCGAGCCGTGCCCCGCCGGCGGCGATCCTGGCGAGGATGTCGCGGTGCCGTTCATCGGCGAACCAGTCGAGCACCGCGCCGGCGATCTTCGGACCGACCCCTTCGACCGCGGCGAGGTCCTCGGCCGACGTGGCGGCGATCGCTTCCAGCGACCGCAGTTCCCGGGCGAGCGCCCGCGCCGCCGTGGGCCCGACGTGGCGGATCGACAGGCCGACCAGCAGCCGCCAAAGTGGCCGGTTCCGCGCGGCCTCGACCCCCCACAGAATCTGGTCGATCTTCTTCTGCGCGAACCCGCGCAGCCCCTCGAAGGACTCGGGCGTCAGGTGGAAGATGTCGCCGATGTCACGCACCCGGCCCGCCTCGAGCAGGGCGATCGCCGTCTCATACCCGAGCCCGTCGATGTCCATCGCCCCCCGGGATGCGAAATGGAAGATCGACTCCCGCAACTGCGCGGGACAGGAGACGGTGTTCGGGCAACGGATGTCGACCTCGCCCTCGGGCCGCACCAACTCGGTGCCGCACTCCGGGCAGCGCGTGGGCATCACGAAGGCCCGCTCGGAACCGTCTCGCAGGTCGACGACCGGGCCGACGATCTCCGGGATGACGTCCCCGGCCTTGCGCAGGACGACCGTGTCCCCGATGAGCACCCCCTTGCGACCGACCTCGTCGATGTTGTGCAGGGTCGCGAGGCCCACCGTGGACCCGGCGACCAGGACCGGCTCCAGCTCCCCGAAGGGGGTCACCCGGCCGGTGCGGCCCACGTTCACCCGGATATCGCGCAGCTTGGTCGTGACCTCCTCCGGCGGATACTTGTAGGCCACCGCCCAGCGGGGGGACTTCGAGGTGGAGCCCAACCGGCGTTGCAGGGCGAACGAGTCGACCTTGACGACCACTCCGTCGATCTCGTGCACCACGCCGTGGCGCGCGTCGCCCCACCGGTGCACGTAGTCCAGCACGCCGGGCA
>NZ_CDWWXB010000002.1:63613-72187 GCF_977971855.1 Frankia sp. CoWAU3
CAGCCCGAGCTCCGCGAAGCGGGCATAGGCCGCCGACTGGGACGTGACCTCGAAGCCGCGCTGCGCGCCCAGGCCATGGACAATCATCTCCAGCGGCCGGGTGGCGGTGACCCGGGGATCCTTCTGCCGCAGGGATCCAGCCGCGGCGTTACGCGGGTTCGCGAACGGTTTGCCCCCCGCGGCCACCAGCCCGGCGTTGAGCTCGGCGAACTTCGCGGTCGGGAAGAAGACCTCGCCCCGCACCTCCAGCAGCCCGGGCACCCGCGGCCCGCGCAGCCGCACCGGCACGCTCGCCAGGGTGCGGATGTTGGGAGTGATGTCCTCCCCCGTCCGGCCGTCGCCGCGCGTCGCGGCACGCACCAGGTAACCGTCCTCGTAGACGAGGTCCACGGCAAGCCCGTCGATCTTCAGCTCGCAGAGCCAGGCGTCGACCTCGCTTTCCCGGGCCACGCGCGCCGCCCACTGGTGGAACTCGTCGTCGTCGAAGACGTTTTCCAGGGACAGCATCCGTTCGAGATGCTCGACCGGGGTGAACAGGGTCGAGTAGGAGCCGGCCACCTTCTGCGTCGGCGAGTCCGGTGTGCGCAGGTCGGGATGCCGCTCCTCCAGCACGGCGAGCTCCGCCATCAACCGGTCGTACTCGGCATCGGAGATCGTCGGGGAATCGAGCACGTAGTAGCGGTACGCGTGCTCGTCGAGCTCGCGGGCGAGGCTGGCGGCGCGGGCCCGCTCGTCCGCCGAAGCCACCGCCGAGGCCACGCCGGATTCGTCGGCCGTACCGGCCGTCGCGCTCACGACGGTGCGTCGACCAGGACCCGCCCCGCCTTCCGGCAGTGGCGCATCACCGTCCTGGCATCGTCCGTTCCCAGGCCCGCCAGGCCACATGTCGGCGCCACGGCGACCACCTCTCCGAGCTGCTCGGGCCGGAATCCCAACCGGCGCCACAGTGCGATGACGGGTTCGACCGTACGGCGGACATCCGACAACTTCGGTGCGGCCGAGACAGCCCGTCCGGCTGCACCAGCCGGTGCGGCCGGTCCAGTCGGTCCAGTCGGTGAAATCGGCGCGGCCGGTGAAATCGGCCTGGTGGGGACGAGACCCGCCATCAGCCGCACGCCGGCCTCCACGATCTCGCCGACAGCGTCGTCCTCGGCCCGGGTAAGCGCGGTGACGTCGAGACCGACGAAGTCCACACCCGCCGCGCGCAACGCCGCCAGCGGCACCGCGGGAGCGCAGCAGTGCACCCCGACTCCAACGGTCGCCGGCAGCGCCCGCAGGCCACCGAGCAGGATCCGCAGCCGCTCCACAACCAAGCCCTCCTCGACGGCGGGCAGCACCGAGAACCCACTCGGAGTGCGGATCCGGCCCGCGAGCACCGCCGGCAGCGACGGCTCGTCGAGCTGGACCAGGATCCGCGCCCCCGGGACCCGCTGGGCGATCTGTTCGACCTGTTCGACGAGCCCCGCGGTCAGTGCGTCGGCGATGTCACGGGTGGCGCCGGTATCCGACAACGCCCTGTGCCCGCGGGGAAGCTCCAGCTCGGCAGCCAGCGTCCACGGGCCGGTCACGGCAATCTTGAAGGATCCCGCGTAGTCGGCGGCGACCTCCGTCAGCGCGTCCAGGTCGCGTTCGAGCAGATCCCGTGACCGGCGCAGGTCCAGGCCGGGTCGGGGAACCAGCCGCCAGCCAGCCGGCTGAAGGTCCACCGGCATGTCGACGAGGATCGCCGCCGCCCGCCCGACCATCGCACCCCCGGGTCCCCTGGCCGGCAATTCGGGCAGATGCGGCAGGTCCGGCAGCTCGTCGAAGACCAGCTTGACGGCCTGGGCCGCATCCGTTCCCGGCAGCGAGCCCACCCCGGTGGCCGCGCCGGGCGGCCACATCCGTGCAGCGTCAGTACTCATGTCTTGACATCCTCCGGGAGCCCGCGGGAGATCCCCGGCCACGCCCGCTCCACGCCCACTCCGTCAACGGCCCACCGACCGGGCGCCCGGCTAACCACCGGTGGTGCGGATGTGCCCTCCGCCAAGCACCCGGTCACCGTCGTACAGCACCACTGCCTGGCCTGCGGCCGTGCCGCGGACCGGCGTCGTCAGTGTCACGACGAGCTCCTCGTCGCGCGCCTGCGCCACCGCCGGTACCACCCCGCCGTGCGCCCGCACCTGGGCCAGGCATGACACGGCCCTCTCGTGCGGCCAGACGGCCCGGTCCGCCACGAGCCGGCGCACGTCGAGCGCTTCGGCCGGTCCGACGGTGACCGTCGACGTCACCGGGGAGATGTCCAGCACATAGCGCGGCCGGCCGTCCGAGGCCGGCCGCCCGAGCTTCAGCCCGCGACGCTGACCCACGGTGAAGGCGTAGGCGCCGTCATGGTGCCCGAGCGTCTGCCCGGTCGTCGCATCGATGACCGGACCCGGCCGCGGGCCGAGCCGCTCGCGCAACCAGCCACCGGTGTCCCCGTGCGAGATGAAACAGATGTCGTGGCTGTCCGGCTTGTCCGCAACGGCAAGGCGACGCTCGGCCGCCTCTACCCGTACCTGGGCCTTGGTGGAATCCCCGAGCGGAAACCGCGCGGCGGCGAGCTGCTCGGGACGCAGCGTTCCCAGGACGTAGGACTGGTCCTTGTCCGGATCCACCGAGCGGCGCAGGGTGCCGTCCGGATCGAGCCGGGCGTGGTGCCCGGTGACGACGGCCTCGAAGCCGAGCGCGAGGGCCTTGTCGAGTACGGCCGCGAACTTGATGCGCTCGTTGCAGCGCACGCAGGGGTTGGGCGTGCGACCGGCTGCGTAGGACTCGACGAACTCCTCGATGACGTCGGTCTCGAACCGGTCCGCGAGATCCCAGACGTAGAACGGGATGCCGAGGATGTCGGCGGCCCGCCGGGCGTCCCGGGCGTCCTCGATGGTGCAGCAGCCGCGGGCTCCGGTCCGGTCCGACTCCGGCGAGCGCGACAACGCCAGATGCACCCCGGTGACGTCGTGACCGGCGTCAACCGCCCGGGCGGCGGCGACGGCGGAGTCGACCCCGCCGGACATCGCGGCGAGCACCCGCATCAGACCATCACCTCCCCGAATCTCCGCCGAACCTCAGAGAACCACGTGGACGGGAGCAAGGCATCATGGGCATCGCCTCTCAGGAGCCGCTCATGCCGGCCAGCGCCCCCGCGCGGCTCGCCCGCTCGACGACCGGCCCGATCGCCGCGACCAGCGCGTCGATGTCGCAGGCCCGTGAGGTGTGCCCGAGGGAGAACCGCAGCGATCCGCGGGCGTGTGTCTCATCCACTCCCATCGCGAGCAACACGTGCGACGGCCTCGCCACTCCAGCGGAGCAGGCCGAGCCGGTGGAACACTCGATCCCCCGGGCATCGAGCAGCATCAGCAGCGAGTCTCCCTCGCAGCCGGGGAAGGTCAGATGGGCGTTTCCCGGCAGCCGGTGCGGTCCCGGACCGCCGCCGTCCCCACCGCCGCCGTCCCCGAGCAGCGGGGCGCCGTTGAGCACCGCCTCCGGGACCTCCGCCCGGACCCGGCGCACCAGGTCGTCACGCAGGGCCGCCAGCCGGACGCTCTCCTGCGGCGCCTCGGCGCATGCCGTCGCCGCGGCCGCCGCGAACGCCGCCACCCCGGCCGTGTTCAGCGTTCCGGACCGGATGTCGCGCTCCTGACCGCCGCCGTGGGTCAGCGGCTCCATCGCCAATCCCCGGCGCACCACCAGGGCACCGACACCGATCGGCCCCCCGATCTTGTGCGCGCTGACCGTGATGGCGTCGGGGCCCTCGTCGGTGACGGCGATCGGGATCTGGCCGAACGCCTGCACCGCATCGGTGTGGAAGGGCACGCCGTGACGGTGCGCGATCGTCGCGAGCTCGGCGATCGGCTGAACGGTGCCGACCTCGTTGTTCGCCCACATCACCGACACGACGGCCACCGAGTCCGGATCCCGTTCGAGGGCGGCGGCGAGGGTGTCCGGCCGCACGGTTCCCGCGGCATCGACCGCGAGCAGCTCGACCTCGGCATCCTGCGCCCGGCCGAGCCAGTCGACGGTGTCCAGGACCGCCCGGTGCTCGACGGCGCTGACCAGCACCCGCCGCCGGCCCGGTTCGGCCCGGCGGCGTGACCAGTACAGACCCTTCAGCGCGAGGTTGTCACTTTCGGTACCGCCTCCGGTGAACACCACGTCGGACGGACGGGCGCCCAGCACTCCGGCGAGCGTCTCGCGGGACTCCTCGACGATGCGGCGGGCACGGCGGCCACTGGCATGCAGCGACGAGGCATTGCCGGTATCGGCGAGCACCGCGGTGTACGCGGCGAGCGCTTCCGGTCGCATCGGCGTCGTCGCCCCGTGGTCGAGGTAGGTCACAGCTCTAGAGGGTAGTCGCGGACGGGCCGAACACCGCGCGGTCAGAAGTCGCCGGCGGCCCGGCGCAGATCGGTCAGCAGGTCGATGAGTCTGCGCACCCCGCCGTCACCCAGCCCGGGATCGGCGAAGACGGTGTCGTTGAGCTTCTCGGTCGCGGCCATGGCAGTGGCCCGACCCTCCTCGGTGATCTTCGCGAGAATCGCCCGCCGGTCCGTAGGATGCGGGGTACGCCGCACCTGCCCCCTCGCCTCCAACCGGTCGACCGCGCTGGTGACGCTGGTCGGATGGACCTGCAGCCGACTTCCGATCTTGTTGAGGGGCAGCGCTCCGGACCGACTGAACATCAACAGCATCAGCAGCTCATAGCGCGCGAAGGTCAGGTCGAGGGGGCGCAGGACCTCGTCAACCCGGGCGAGGACGATCTGCTGCGCCCGCATCAGGGAGGTGACCGCTGCCATGCCGTCCGCTGCCGCCCCCCAGCCGTGGGCGGTCCAGTGCCGATGGGCCTCCGCTATGGGGTCGGTTGGCAACGGTTTCGGGGTGGCCACGACTTGTCGACGCTCCTGCACTTCATGGGACGGTTCCCGCCCAACCTGGCAGCCGGGGACCGTCGCGGCGGGCAGCGTCCATTGCACCCCAGGACGGACGCGCTGGCAAAGATTCATGCGTACCCGGAGATTGCCGCGGCGCCCAGCGTAACGCCGATCGACGTAACGGCGGGCGCCACCCGGGACATAATCAGACGTTACGTCGATACTGCCCACCCACGTCGAAGAATGCCTGGGAGATCTGCCCGAGGGAGCAGACGCGGACCGCCTCCATCAGCGCCGCGAACGTGTTCCCCCCGCTCCTGGCGATCTCCCGCAGATGTTCCAGGGCGGCGCCCGCCTCGGCGCCGTGCCGGCTGTGGAACTCCTCCAGCCGAGTGAGCTGAGATTGCTTCTCCTCCTCCGTGGCCCGCGCGAGCTCCATCGGGCCTCCCTCGGCGTCGGGATCGGTGCCGGCCGACTCGGGCCGCAGGAACGTGTTCACCCCGATGATCGGCAGGGTGCCGTCGTGCTTGCGCCGCTCGTACAGCATCGACTCGTCCTGGATGCGTCCCCGCTGATAGCCGGTCTCCATCGCGCCGAGTACACCGCCGCGGTCGCTGATCCGCTCGAACTCGGCGAGCACCGCCTCCTCGACCAGGTCGGTCAGTTCATCGACGATGAACGATCCCTGCAGGGGATTCTCGTTGGCGGCGAGTCCCCATTCCTGATCTATGATCATCTGGATGGCCAACGCGCGGCGGACGGAGTTCTCCGTAGGAGTCGTCACAGCCTCGTCGTACGCATTGGTGTGCAGGCTGTTGCAGTTGTCGTAGATCGCGCACAGCGCCTGCAACGTGGTCCGGATGTCGTTGTAGGCCATCTCCTGCGCGTGCAGCGACCGGCCCGACGTCTGTACGTGATACTTCAGCATCTGCGACCGGGGGGCGGCACCGTAGCGCTCCCGCATGGCCACCGCCCAGATCCGGCGGGCCACCCGCCCGATGACGGTGTACTCCGCATCCATCCCGTTGGAGAAGAAGAACGACAGGTTCGGGGCGAAATCGTCGATGCGCATCCCTCTGGCCAGATAGGCCTCGACGTAGGTGAAGCCGTTGGCCAGGGTGAACGCGAGCTGACTGATGGGATTGGCGCCGGCCTCGGCGATGTGATAGCCGGAGATCGATACCGAGTAGAAGTTCCGGACCGCGTGTTCGATGAACCACTCCTGCACGTCCGCCATCGCCCGCAACGCGAACTCGGTGGAGAAGATGCAGGTGTTCTGCCCCTGGTCCTCCTTGAGGATGTCCGCCTGCACGGTGCCACGGACCGTGGCCAGCGTGCGGGCCCGGACCTCGGCGGCCTCGTCCGTGCTCGGCTCCCGGCCGTGCTCGGCGCGGAAAGCGTCCAAGCGCTGGTCGATCGCGGCGTTCAGGAACATCGCCAGGATCGCCGGCGCCGGGCCGTTGATGGTCATCGAGACGCTGGTCGACGGATCACACAGATCGAACCCGGCGAACAGGACCTTCATGTCGTCCAACGTCGCTATCGACACGCCCGACGTGCCGATCTTGCCATAGATGTCAGGCTGAGACGCGGGATCGCGGCCGTAGAGGGTCACCGAGTCGAAGGCGGTGGACAGCCGGGTCGCAGGCGAGCCGGCGGAGAGGAAGTGGAACCGGCGGTTGGTCCGGAAGGGGTCACCTTCACCGGCGAACATTCGCGCCGGGGCCTCCCCGGCGCGTTTGAACGGAAAGACGCCGGCGGTGAAGGGGAAGTACCCTGGCAGGTTCTCACGCCGCAGGAAGCGGATCAGGCGAGCGTCGTCGTCGATAGCGGGTACCGCCACCCGCCGGATCAGAGTCCCGCTGAGCGTGGTGCGCACCAGCGGGGTGTGGATCTCGGTTCCCCGGACGAGATAGGTCATCTTCTCGCCCTGACGTTCCTCGACGATCGCCGGCCATTGCGCCAGGAGCTCCCTCGTCCAGGGGGCCAGGGCGGCTTCGGCCTCGTCGCGCAGCACGGCGAGGGTGGTGGGCTCCGCCGGCGCCGCACCCGCGCTGGTGTTGGCGCCGGCCAGCGCCGCAAGGGCCGTCGTCAGATGCTCACGACGGCGAGCCAGCAGCGCCTGGCGCTCAGTCTCGGCGTGATAGCCCCGCACCGTCTCGGTGATCTCGGCCAGATAGCGTATCCGGGCGGACGGAATGACCGTGGTCAGGCCGGTAGAGGTCCGCCCACGCACCAGGTGCAACGAGCCGGACACGGTGTGCAGATCGTGTTTGCGTAGCAGCCCGACGAGGTGCTGATACAGGGCGGTCACCCCGTCGTCGTGGAACCGGGCGGCCGAGGTGCCGAAGACGGGCATATCCTCCCAGGACTGGTCGAACGCCTGCCGGTTGCGCACCAGTTGCCGGGCGACGTCACGCCGGGCATCCTCGGCGCCGCGCCGCTCGAACTTGTTCACCGCCACCACGTCGGCGAAGTCCAGCATGTCGATCTTCTCGAGCTGTGAGGCCGCACCGTACTCGGGCGTCATCACGTACAGCGAAACATCGCAGAACGGAACGATCGCCGCGTCACCCTGCCCGATGCCCGGCGTCTCGACGATCACCAGATCGAAACCGGCCACCTGACAGGCTTTGATCACATCCGCCAGGGGAGCCGGAACCTCACTGCCCCCCGTGCGCGTCGCCAGGGACCGGAAGAACACGTTCCCTGCCGTGCCATCACCCAGGGAGTTCATCCGGATGCGGTCACCGAGCAGTGCACCGCCGCCCCGCCGACGGCTGGGGTCGATGGCGAGCACCGCGATCCGCAGGCTGTCGCCCTGGTCGAGGCGGAAGCGCCGGATCAGCTCGTCGGTGAGCGAGGACTTTCCCGAACCACCCGTGCCGGTGATACCGAGGACCGGAACCCGCGGGCGGCGGGCGGCCTCGTCCTGCAGCGCCGCCGCGAGCCGCGGGTCCCGGCCCGCCTCGAGCACGGTGATCGCCCGGGCGAGCGCGCCGTGCTCACCAGCCGCCACCGCATCGAGCTTCGGCCCGTCCTCCGTCAGATCGACGTCACAGGCCTCGATGATCACATTGATCATCTTTGCGAGACCGAGCCGCTGCCCGTCCTGCGGGGAGAAGATGCGCGCGACCCCGCGCGCGTGCAGCAGGTCGATCTCCGCCGGCAGGATCACCCCGCCGCCGCCGCCGTAGACCCGGACGTTGCCGGCTCCGCGCGCACGGAGGCGCTCGATGAGGTAGCTGAAGTACTCGACATGCCCGCCCTGATAGGACGACAGGGCGATCCCTTGGGCGTCCTCCTGGATCGCAGCGGTGACGACCTCCTCGACGCTGCGGTCATGCCCGAGATGGATCACTTCGGCACCCTGCGCCTGCAACAGGCGACGCATGATGTTGATCGCCGCGTCATGCCCATCGAAGAGTGAGGCCGCCGTCACGATCCGGACCGGATGAACCGGTGTGTGCAGCGTGGCGGCCGGCTCGTGCCGGTTGTCGGAGGACATCGCGTCGGAGGACATCGAAGCGGCTCCCGGGGACGATGTGGCGGGCGGAGATGCCTAGAACACTTGGCTTCCCGATAGTAGGACATCCATGCAATAGATGCCACCACGGCCAAGGTGCTGAAGCGGGTGCTGCCAGCCAGTAGTCGGAAAATACGCGTATACGAGTGTGGGGCTGTC
>NZ_CDWWXB010000003.1:0-2724 GCF_977971855.1 Frankia sp. CoWAU3
CAAAGATCCAGGTCAGACCGTCCTGAACCAGCCACCGGCCAGCTCAACGGACTCCAAAGATCAACTTATCTAGGAAACTCCCGCTAGTCAACCTCGGCGCATTGGCCGGTGGCCTCGCCACGCTGTTCGGGTGACCTTCGCGTTCGGGTGACCTCCGCGCGGAACCTGGAACTGTCGGACTCGGGTGCCACACTGGCGCCATGTGCGGTCGGTACACCCAGAAGCTGAAGACCGACGACCTCGCCGCGGCGATGTCCGCTCGCGACGAGACTGCCGGCGGGGTGACGGAGAACTACAACGTGGCGCCCACCTCGGCGATGCCGATCGTCATCGCCGAGCCGCGTGAGCTCCCGGACGGCGCTCTTCGGGGTGAGGCGCGCCTCACCCCGGCCGGCCGGCACCCGGCCGGGAAGCCGCCGGCTGCCGCCCGGACCGAGCGGGTCCTTCGCCTCGCGACCTGGGGGTTGGTGCCGTCCTGGGCCAAGGAGCGGACGATCGGGGCAAAGATGATCAATGCGTGGTCGGAGACGGCGGCGACCAAGCCGGCGTTCCGATCGGCCTTCGCCGCACGGCGCTGCCTCGTCCCGGCGACCGGTTTCTACGAGTGGTTTCATCCGGGTGGTGGCTCGCGGCGGGGGCAACCCTTCTACATCCGTCCCGCGGGCCATCCCGCGACCGGCGGGATCTTCGCGTTCGCGGGTCTCTACGAGGTCCGGCGCCGGGGTGAGGCCCCGCTGGTGACCTTCACGATCCTCACGACCGGGGCCGCCGCGGGGCTGGAGTTCCTGCACGACCGCTCGCCGGTGATCCTGCCCGAGGCTGCCTGGGATCGCTGGATGGATCCCTCGGTCCGCGATCCCGCCGCGTTCGCCTCGCTGCTGCGGCCGGCTCCGGCCGGGGTGGTCGCGGCGCATCCGGTCGCGGCCGAGGTGGGCAGTGTCCGGAACAAGGGTCGTCATCTCATCGATCCCGTCGAGATCGATCCGGTGGTCGCCGCGGCCGTCGCGCAGGCGGGCGGGCGGACGGCTCTCGCAGTGGACCCGGAGCGGTCCGGTGGTTCCGTCGGCGGTGGTACCGGTCCGTCCGCGCGGGCGGGCGGCACCGTCGATCTGTCGTCGTTCGGCATCGACCCGGTCCATGACCCGGTCGATACCCCCGTCAATGCCCCGGGCAAAGGCACCGCCGCGGGGCCGGGAGGCGGGTGACTCGGCGGGCGCGCTCGGCAATCGCGGGTTAATCCGCCGGAAATCCGGAGAACGGATGGTCGCCGGAGGTCAGGAGTGACCGTGCGGGCGAAGCGCGAGCCCGAGCGCGATCTCGGTGACACCGGTGACGATCAGTTGGATCCCGAAGATCACCGCTAGTACCATGATCGTCTTTCCCGGCCAGGTCAGCGCCAGCACGCCGAGGACGACACTGAGCGCGGCCAGGGCGAGCGGACCGGCGATGCCGCGGCCGGTCCCGCGCGAGGATCTGCTCGCCCAGGTCACCAGGGCCCGGACGACCCCGGTGATGATCAGTATCGCGCCGACGAGCAGCGCGACGACTCGGAGGGTGACTCCCGGCCACAGCAGCACGATGACGCCGCCGAGCGCAAGCATGATCCCGAACAGGGCGGTCCCCGCAGTGTTCTCCGACCGGACCGCGGCGATCGTCTCGCTGATACCGGAGAGCACGAGTGCCACCCCGGCGAGGACCGCCAGCGTGCGGGCTGTCGCGAAGGGGTTCGTGATCAGCAGAAGTCCCAGCACGGTGACCGCCGCACCGAGCAGGAGCAACGCCGGCCACAGCGCGCTGGGGGCTTGCTGACGTCGGTGCTGCCGGTAGATCGTGGCCATCGAGGCACCTCCCCGGGTCGGGGCTCCGCCCGGATACGCGCGGGCCGCTCTCGCCAGAAGGTCTCTACCCGGTTCCGGTGAGTCGCTACCGCGACTCACTCTCCCGGCCGACCGCCACGCCGTGATCAGCTGTCGGAGATGCTGATCGCCTCGGTCGGGCAGGAGTCAACAGCCTCTTGGATGTCGTCCCACCTGGCGTCGTCGGGTTCCTCGTCGAGGAGGTAGAGGAAGCCGTCGTCGCGGATCTCGAACACGTTCGGGACGAGACGGACACAGGTTCCGCTGCTCGCGCAGCGGTCGTAGTCGACAGTCACGCGCATCGGCGCACCTCCCAGTGGTGCTCCCACAAATCAGTGTCGAGCGGACCTTACCGCCGAGCCCGTGGCTGCGACAGAACCGGGACCCCGGCAGGCCACTGGGCGGGGGCTGTGGACGACGGGCGGCTGTCCACAGGACGGCGGCGAGCGGAGCGGGAGCCGCCGTGATCGATCTACGGTCCAGCCATGGTCGAATCCACCCCTGGTCCCGGGTACCCGCTGTCGGCCCCGTCGCCGCGCTTTCCCGTCCACGCATTTCCGCCTGAAACGTCCGTTTCGTCGCGATGGCCATCGCTGGACCTGCTGCCGTCGGACGACGCCACCGTGCCGTTGCGTCCGCCGGACCCCCCAGTAGACGGCTCAGCTGGTGGATCCCGCCGCGTTCGTGACGCCACGTTCACCGAGGACGAGCAGGAGATCGGTGGCGACGAGTCCGACCTGTTCGGGATTCGCGAGGGCGTGTTCCTTGATGAGGACCGGGCCGCCGGCGGATGGGCCGCGGACGAGCTCGCGGCGGACGGGGCCGATCTTGGCCGGCCGGTCGTCGGCCGAACGGATCGGCGCCGTCC